>DAIMZM010000013.1:0-34761 GCA_036733985.1 Bacillota bacterium | reverse complement strand
ACCAAGGAATGGCGGGAATACGAGCGCACCTCCACCGTGGCCTTGAATTCCTACGTGATGCCCGTGGCGTCCGCCTACATCAATAACCTGGAAAAGCGTCTGGAGGAGACCGGCTGCGCCTGCCGGAAATACATCATGCAGAGCAATGGCGGCACCACCACCTTTGACCAGGCAAAAAAGACCCCCATCAATATCGTGGAATCCGGCCCGGTGGGCGGCGTGTTCGGCTCCGCTATTTTAGGCCAGATGCTGGGAGAAAAGAACCTTATCTCCTTTGACGTGGGCGGCACCACCGCCAAATGCTCCCTGATCGATAACGGCGAGGTAAAAGTGACCACCGAATACCGCATCCAGCGCACGGAAAGCTACGCCGGTTATCCCATCATGGCCCCGGTGGTGGATATTGTGGAGATCGGCAACGGCGGCGGCTCCATCGCCTGGATCGACGAGGCCGGTTCCCTGAAGGTGGGGCCCCAAAGCGCGGGCGCGCTGCCGGGCCCGGTGGCTTACGGCC
This sequence comes from Bacillota bacterium, assembly GCA_036733985.1. Taxonomy (GTDB): domain Bacteria; phylum Bacillota; class Dehalobacteriia; order UBA4068; family UBA4068; genus DAIMZM01. Next base: position 34,247 of record DAIMZM010000013.1, on the reverse strand, counting down.
GGGGCGGCACGGAACCCACCACCACCGACGCCTGCCTGGTAACGGGACGCCTTTCCGCCGCCAACTTCGACAACCAGGTGGATCTGGAACGGGTGAAGCAGGCGATCGTGGACAAGGTGGGCAGCCATTTCGGCATGGACGCCGATGAAGCGGCCATGAGTATCATCCGGGTGGCGGACTCGAATATGCTGAACGCCCTGAAGCTGATCTCGGTGCGCCGGGGCTATGATCCCCGGGAATTCACCATGGTGGCCTTCGGCGGCGGCGGCCCCATGCATTGCGCCTATCTGGCAAAGGAGCTGAACGTACGCCGGATCATTGTGCCCGTGGCGGCTTCGGTGTTCTCCGCCTGGGGCATGCTGATGACAGACGTGCGCCACGACTATATCCAGACCAAGATCCGCCGCATGAACGACGCGGATATCAACGAACTGAACGGTTTATGGGACAACCTGGTCCGGGAGGCCCGGGCCCAGTTCGCCGAGGAAGGCGTGCCTGAGGAGAATATGGTCTTCACCTTTATCGCCGACATGCGCTATCTGGCCCAGGAGCACACGGTGCAGGTCATCGCGCCGCCGCTGCCCTGGAGCGAGGAGGACCGCCGGCAAATCATCGACCGCTTTCACGATACCCACGAACATTTCTTCACCTTCCGCCTGCCGGACACCCCCACGGAGATCGTAAACCTGCACCTGGTGGCCTACGGGCATCTGGACAAGCCGGAGCTGGAGCTGATCCCGGCCCAGGAAGGGCCGGAGGCAGAGGCTATAAAAGAATGGCGGCCCGTCTACTATACGGAGGAAGGATGGATGGAAACGCCCATCTATGCCCGGGAACGCCTGGGCGCCGGGGCGCAAATTGCCGGACCGGCCATTGTGGAGGAAACCACCGCTTCCGCCTTGGTCTGTCCCGGCCAAACCCTGACCGTAGATCCCTACGGCAATCTGATCATTGATTTGGAGGTGAAGCACAATGGCTAATATCAAAGTTGACCCGGTAACTTTGGATATCGTCAAAGACTCCCTGCTGGCAGCCAGCAACGAGGTGTTCTACGCCTTTGCCCGCACCGCGATGAGCCCCATCATCTACGAGACCCTGGACTATGCCAGCGGCATCACGGACGCGGACGGCAATCTGCTGACCCAGGGCAACGGCGCCTGCGGCTTCATCGGTATGATCGCGCCCCTGATCAAGGACGTCATCGCCAAGCATGGCAAAGAAAATATGCGCGCCGGCGACGTGTTTATCATCAACGACCCTTATATGGGCGGCGGTACCCATATTTCCGATGTGGGCATGGCCATGCCCATCTTCTATAACGATGAAATCATCGCTTTTGTGGGCAATAAGGCCCACTGGACCGATATCGGCGGCATGGCCGCCGGCTCCTTCACCACCGATTCCACAGAGGTGTTTCAGGAAGGCCTGTGCTTTTCCGGCCTGAAACTGGTGGATCAGGGCCAGATCTGCGTGCAGCTCCTGGATTTCATCAAGAGCAACGTGCGCTTCCCCGAGGTGGCTGAAGGCGATATGTGTGGCCAGATCGCCTCTTTGCACACCGGCTTCCGCCGGGTGAACGAGATCTGCGACAAATATGATGTGGAAGTGGTCAAGGAATCCATGAAGCGCCTGCTGGACCAAGGCGAGATCGTGGCCCGCAAACGCTTGAAGGAGCTGCCCAAGGGCGTGTGGGAAATGGAAGAATACATGGACGACGACGGTCACGGGAACCCGGTGAAGCTAAAGGTGAAAGTGACCATCACCGACGAGGAGTTCTTTGCCGATTTCAGCGGCAGCAGCCCCCAGGTCTTAAGCCCCATCAACACCGGTTACAGCTCGCTCTATTGCGCGGTGAAGGTGGTGTTCATGTCCATCATCAATCCGGGGCTCTCCGTGAACGACGGCGTGTTCCGGCCTTTGCGGGTTTACGCCGAGCCGGGTTCGGTGCTGAACTGCAACCGCCCCGCCCCCACCTCCTGCTATTTTGAAAGCATGATCTATTCCACGGATGTGGTGTGGAAAGCCCTGGCCCCGGCGTTCCCCGAATATCTGGGCGCCGGCCATATGCTCTCCGTCTGCTCGGTGGTGCTGACCGGGCTGCATCAGAATACCGGCGAGCCCTTCCTGATCGTGGAGCCCACCGGCGGCGGCTGGGGCGCTTCCCGGGGCAAGGACGGCGAGGTGGGCCAGTTCTGCGTGGGCGACGGCGAGACCTACAATGTGCCTGTGGAAATGGCGGAAACCCGCTACGGTATTATGATCGACGAATACAGCCTGCACACCGACGGCTTGGGCGCCGGCGAATTCAGGGGCGGCTCCGGCTGCGTGCGCACCTACCGTATCATGAGCGAGGGCCAGCTGTTCACCGCCAGCTTTGGCCGGAATAAATTCCCGGCCTGGGGCGCGGCGGGCGGACAAGACGGCTCCTACAACTATTTCCAGGTTCACCAAGCCGACGGCAGCATGGAACCGACCCAGGGCATCATTGCCCGCCGGGTGCTGAACACGAACGACTGGGTACGCATGGTCACCTGCACCGGCGGGGGTTACGGTGATCCGCTGAAGCGGGAGCCGGCCAAAGTGGCTTGGGATGTGAAGAACGAATATATTACCGTGGAACAGGCCGAGCAGGATTACGGCGTTATCGTGGATCCCGTGACCTTCCAGGTGACCGGTTTGACCGCGGCCCGGGGCTAAGCACTAAGCACGCGGAGGCCCGGCAGTATCAGAGCCGGCGCTGCGTCAGCGGTATGCTGAAAGGCCGCCATCCTTAAAGGATGGCGGCCTTTTCTGCGGATTTTTCTCATAATCGCCCCCCTTTTGCAATAAAAAACGCTCGCTGAACTAAGCGGAAAACCGCCGCAAAGTTTAGCGGGTGAAAAGGACGGCTGGTCGCAACCTTCACTAGAACCTGCAGCAGCGGGCGACTGGCGGGAGAAGTATGAGGCATGGGCGAAAGCAGAAGCTGGTACCGTGTCGTCCACAAACTGCACCGTAACCCCGCCGCAGCGCGGCGCAAAATCCCTTGATATGCCTTCGGCTTAAAAAGAACCTCTCGGGCGCGTTCGCTTCTAAAATCCGCCACAAGGTAGGTTCGCTTACGCCGTTGGGCGACGCGTGAAGAATTGAGCGTCGACAGTTTTGTAAGCGACGCTCCCTCCGTCAGCATCTTCTTCAATTATTCCAAGATTGTCTTGACATCTGCTTTGCCAGGCATTATACTGTACCCAAATCAGGATTGGAAAGGAGCGGCCAGTATGCAGCAGCATCTAGACCAATACGTTATGCCTGACTGCGATCAGGCCGGCCGCTTTGGTTACGCCTATTCCTACTTTTACTTTACGGGTAAAAGTGATTAGGCGTGCCTAAACCAGACCGAAAGCCCTGATTTAATTAGCGATACGGGCAGCTCGTCTGAACAGGCGGGCTGCTTTTTGTATCTAAAAATCAACGCAAAGGAGAATGGTAGAACATGAAGATGCAAAAGAACCTCTGGGCGGTCTTACTGATTGCCGTCATGGCCCTGGCCCTGACCGCCTGCAGCAGTACGGTAGACCAGGAAAGCCTAAGCGAAGCTCCCGCCGAAACCCCCGCGGCAGAAGAAGACACTACATACACAGTGGGTATTATCCAATTAGTGCCCCATGTGGCCCTGGACGCCGCTACCAAAGGCTTCCGGGACGCCCTCAGCGAAAAACTGGGGGACAAGGTGATCTTTGACGAGCAGAACGCCTCCAATGATGTGCAGAACTGCTCGGTGATCGCCAATCAGTTCGTCTCCGCCCAGGTGGATCTGATCATGGCCAACGCCACCCCGGCCCTTCAGGCTGCCCAGGCCGCCACCGACACCATCCCGATCCTGGGCACCTCCGTTACCGATTACGCCACGGCCTTAGGGCTGGATAACTGGACCGGCGCCACCGGCAGCAATATCTCCGGCACCAGCGATCTGGCTCCCCTGGACGGGCAGGCCGCCATCATCCAGGAACTCTTCCCGGAGACGGAAAAGGTGGGCATCCTCTACTGCTCCGGCGAGCCCAACTCCAAATATCAGGACGGGGTGATCACCGGCTACCTGACGGAGATGGGCTATACCTGCCAATCCTACACTTTTTCTGATTCCAATGACCTGCAAACCGTCGTTGCCAGCGCCGCCGCTGATTCCGATGTCCTCTATGTGCCTACGGACAACACCGCCGCCTCCAATACGGAGATCATTAAGAACATCTGCCTGCCTGCCCAAGTACCGGTAGTTGTGGGCGAGGAAGGCATTTGCCGGGGCTGCGGTCTTGCCACCCTTTCCATCAGCTACTACGACCTGGGTTATACCACCGGCCTCATGGCCTATGAGATCCTGGCCAACGGCGCTGATCCAGGCGGCATGGCTGTGGAGTTCGCCCCTAATGTCACGAAGAAATACAATGCCGAGATCGCCGCGGCCCTGGGTATCGTCATGCCCGAGGGCTACGAGGCGATCAGCGCGGAATAAGCGCGAAGCAAGCCGGCGCGCGGCTATGCCCCAGGGGCGTAGCCGCCTTGGCTTGCCAGGCCGCTGTTTGGCCTGTCCCACTTTGCGCGATTGACGCGCTATTGAAAGGAAAAGGGTATGGATATCATCGCGATCCTCGCTGCTTTAAGCCCGGCCAAGCTGCTGGCGGCCTTGCCCGGCAATATAGCCCAGGGGCTGATCTGGGGCCTGATGGCGCTGGGCGTTTTTATTACCTTCCGCCTGCTGGATTTTCCCGACCTCACGGTGGACGGCTCCTTTGCCGTTGGCGGCGCCGTCACCGTGGCGCTGATCCTGGCAGGCGTGCCGGCGCCGGCGGCCATTCTCGCGGCCGTTGCTGCCGGCGTCCTGGCCGGCCTGGTTACCGGTATTCTCCACACGCTGCTGGGCATCCCCGGCATCCTGGCCGGCATCCTGACGCAGATCTCTCTTTGGTCCGTGAATTTGATGATACTGGATGGGGCCAATAAAGCGGTAAGCGTGGATAAATTCGACCTGATCGTCTCCCTGCGGAACGTCAACAGCGCCATCCTCACCGTACTGCTCCTGGCCGCCCTGCTGGTGGCTGCGCTTTACTGGTATTTCGGTACCGAACAGGGCAGCGCTATCCGGGCCACCGGCGGCAGCCCGCAAATGGCCAAGGCCCAGGGCATCAGCATCGACGCCATGAAGGTCCTCGCCCTGTGCCTTTCCAATGGCCTGGTGGCCCTCTCCGGCGGGCTGATGGCCCAGTACCAGGGCTTTGCCGATATCAAGATGGGGCAGGGGGCCATCGTCATCGGCCTGGCCGCCGTGATTATCGGCGAGGTGCTGGGGGAAGCCCTCCTGGCCAAGGGTATGAACTTCGCCGTCCGTATGGGCTTCGTGGTACTGGGCGGCGTGATCTATTACTTGGTAGTGGGTATCGTGATCTGGCTGAGAATGCCCACGGATCTCCTGAAGCTGTTCACAGCGGTCATCGTCGCCGTTTTTCTGGCCGTGCCTTATCTCCGTGCCAGGCATAGGAATTCCTTTGCCGCCCTCCGGAAGCGGGGCCGGCGGCAGCGGGAAGGAGGCGGCAGGCATGCTTAAGCTGGTGGATGTGAGCAAGACCTTCAATCCCGGCACCATCAATGAGAAGCAGGCGCTGTGCCAGGTCAGCCTGACGCTCAAGGCCGGCGATTTCGCCACCATGATCGGCGGCAACGGCGCGGGCAAATCCACCGTGCTCAATGCCATCGCCGGCGTCTGGCCCGTGGACAGCGGCGATATCAGCATCGACGGCGTCAGCGTGGCTGCCCTGCCTGAGCATCAGCGGGCCCGGTTCATCGGCCGCGTCTTCCAGGACCCCATGGTGGGTACCGCCGCCAATATGAATATTGAGGAGAACCTGGCCCTGGCCTACCGCCGCGGCCAAAAGCGGGGCCTCCGCTGGGGCGTGACCCGGCAGGAGCGGGAACAATACCGGGAAGTCTTGCATACGCTGGGCTTGGGCCTGGAAAACCGCATGAGCGTGAAGGTGGGGCTGCTCTCCGGCGGCCAGCGCCAGGCGCTGACCCTGCTCATGGCAACCCTGCGTCAGCCCAAGCTGCTGCTCCTGGATGAGCATACCGCGGCCCTGGATCCGGCCACGGCAGCCACAGTGCTGGCCCTATCCGAACAGGTGGTGCGGGAGAACGGCCTGACCACGCTGATGATCACTCATAATATGACCGACGCGATCCGCTACGGCAACCGGCTGATCATGATGCATGCCGGCCGCATCATCCTGGATATCAGCGGCACGGAGAAGCAACAGTTAACCAAGGCGGATCTGCTGCAAAAGTTTGCCCAGCTCGCCGGGGAGCAGGAAGAAACCGATGCGGTGCTGCTCTCCTGAGCTGACTTGACTTTGCGCAAAAAGGCTGTCCCTAAACAACGCGCCTTCAGGGATAGCGCGTAATCGGACTGATCCAGCTTTTCACCGGCTATCTGTCACAATTGGAATGACAATGGATAAAGCTATCCACGTTTTCGATTGATACGGCCAGCTATATTACATTGAATGTGCACGCCAAATATGATTACTATCCCCACAGCCCGATCAACTGCCAATAGAAGCGGCAGGCGATCAGCAACAATGCCGCCAGGATAGCGTAGATCACCGAGGCCTTTTGCAAATGCCGGCCCGCCCAGCCGCGGTCGCCTATCACCGCCTCGGCCTGGCCAATCCATGGTTGATGATAGTGGAAGAAAAACAGATTTCCGGCACAGATAAATACCATCAGGCAAATAAGCGGGTGGATGCCATAAACTTCATACAGCATTGGCGTGGCAAGGGTCAAGATAGCGGCAATGATCCAGCCCTGGGTTACATCGAAAAAACGCAAAACAAGACACAGGCCATAGAGCGCCAGTACAAACAGCAGGCCATTGGCGGCTATCGGATCAAGCAAAGCCTTCAGGACCGGCGCCACCCAGTCCGATATACCGGAAGTAGCCAGCAGGCGGGACATACCCAGTATGCAACCAAAAAACATCACCGTGTCCCAGCCGATACCTTGCGTAATATCCTTTGCCGTCAGCACGCCGCTGAAAAGCAGGATGATAAAGCCGCCCAGCAGCACCTGATTGGTGGTATACGGCAAAAAACTCTGCGCCGCCAGCGCCATCAGCATCAGCACGAAAACAGCCAGACAAATTTTTTCATCTCTGGAGGCAGGCCCTAGTTCATCATACATCTTGATCATATCTTCCCTGGTGACGGCCAACTCATGATCCGGCTTAAGAAAAAGATAGATTGCGGATAGGAAGATTGCCGAAAAAAGCAACCAGGGCGGGCCCATGGCCTTTAACCACATTTGCGGCGTAGCCAGATCGCGCATCAGCCCCTCCGGTAAATAGGACGTAAACAACGGCCCGTATAAAGACCCGTTTAGCCAGGCGGTTCCCGGAAAAACCGAAGCCGCCCAAGCGGAAATCACGATTAGAGAGCGCCCCTTATGTCCCTTATCCAGACGGCAGGCATCCGCTACGCTTACCGCAATCGGCGTCAGGATAAGAAAACGCACCGTTATTGAGGGCGTCAGGAGTGAAAACAGCACCCCGACGATAAACCAGCCTGCCAGCAAACGTTTATAGGTCGGATTAAAGCCTTTAAAAAGGAAAAATACGATGCGCTTGCCAAGGCCGGTCTTCAGCAGTGTATAGCCGAAAAACATTGCCGGAATAAGCAGCCACAACGACGGGCTGGTAAATCCGCTGGTCATCTCCACCATAGGCAGGCCGGCGATCATACCGCCCAAAATCAAAATAGCAACACCAATCGTGAAAGAACCGCCGCCCGGACGGAATACCCACACGGTCAAAGTCACCACAAAGGCGCCCAACACAATATTTCCGGTATCATCCAGCCCGGCGCAGGGCTGAGCTATGGCCAGGAACAGCCCGGCAGCCACAAAAAGCCATAAACAAACCGTGTATAAGATTTTCTTTTTATTTTCCATCAGGGATAAAGTGTTCTTCATAAATTCTCCTGTAAAAGCGATAATAACGGTGTATGATTGGCTGGGCGATAGAGCGGCAGTTTTACTTTTAAATTTCACTGCCATGACTACAGCAATAATACCAAAGGACGCGCTATGCGTGCCAACTCTTCCTGATCATATCCCGGTTCCTTGGCCTGTTGCATTAGTACCGCCTGCGAACAATCAATGCCGCCCCAAAAAGGTTACGCTATTATTTATACACCATAACACCGGTTCCCTTCCAAGGTTGTTTTATTTATTTTCACTTTGGTTATCTCTTCCGGTTCTTGTATTAAATAGGATATCCCCACAGCTCGGACATTAGGGATATCGCCAGGAAAAGCACTTTGCCGCTGGCAGGAATTGAGCATTGTCAATTGGACAGCAAGTGAACTTTTGCAGATTTTCGCTCCCTATAACCTACGTTTTTGCACACGGCATGTCCAATCCTGCTACATAAGACACAAAACAGAAAAGCAATCCTATGCAGCCATTTTACAAAGAAAGAAGGTCTGTATCGTGGACAAGTCCAAAAAACTTGTTCCAAATATCGACCTTCTATCAAGGGCCTGTCCTTCACGTTTCCGGTCAGCCAAAGCAAGCCAGGGCCGCCCGCCTCAAGAAAAGCCGGATAAACTTGAATCATGCTGCATCATGACGTATAATACAAACAACCATAACCTACGCGTTGGCGGACGCATATATGGGCAACAGAGGCGATGGATAGCGGACAGGCCCGCGGCTATTTTTACTACGGCGATTCTCAAGATAAGGGAGTGATGGTTTTCACAAATGGGCGCGAAGCAAACAACCACTAAAAAAGGCATGTTTTACGGCCCGGCGGAAACACCGCCGCCAATGCTGCTGATTTTCTCTTCCATCCAACATATGTTACTGGTCTTATCCCTGGGCCTGGCCCTGCCGGTGACGATCGCCCGCACCGCCGGCCTTACGGTGGGGGAATCAGGCATCTTTCTTTCCATCTCCCTTTTCACCATCGGCGTCACCGGCATCCTCCAGACCATCCCCGGCAAACGCCTGGGCACAGGCTATATGGACATGTCCGTTTCCGATTCCGCCGCCCTTTCCGCCTGCACCATGGCGGCGCAGCTGGGCGGGATGCCGCTGGTATACGGCATGACCGTGATTTCCGGCCTGCTCAAAGGGGTCTTGGGCTCCTTTACATACCGGATGCGGAAGCTGTTCCCCCCTGAGGTCACCGGCTGCATGATCTTTATCCTGGGCGTCAGCATTATCCCCACCGGCCTGAAATACTTCCTGGGCACTGGAGCTTATCAGGAAAACGGCGCTTACGACCCGCTATATTTGCTGGTGGCTGTAGCCACATTGCTGATGATGCTGGCCTGCACCATCTTTTTTCGCCGCCTGAAGCCTTACGCCGCCCTGATCGGCATTGCCGCCGGCTTCATCCTCTCGGCCGCCACAGGCCTGCTGGATTTGGCCGGCTATGCCGAGCTGGCGTGGACCCCCATGGTCCGCCTGCCTTTGCCCGCGCAGTTAAAATTTTCTTTTGACTGGCAAGTGGCCATCCCCTTTCTCGTCGTCACCATTGCCGCCATCGTGGACAATATCGGCGATTATTCCGCGACCCAGAGGATCAGCCTGGCCAATTATCAGCGCCCGAATTGGGGCAGCATCGAAAACGGCATCCGTGCTTCCGGCCTGGGCTCCTTGGTGGCAGGCCTCTTAGGCGGCGTGATCCAGTCCACAGCCACCACTAATATCGGCGTGGCCGGCGCTACCGGCGTGACCAGCCGCAAGGTGGCTTATATCGCCAGCGGGCTCCTGATCGCCCTGGCCTTTTTCCCCAGGATAATGGGGGCGCTGATGCTGATCCCGGCGCCTGTTTTAGGCGCGGTGCTGATTTTCAGCATCGCCTATATCATGGCCGGAGGCTTTTCCGCCCTCTCCGCGGTGGAAATGGATGACCGGCGGGTTTTTGTCATCTTCATCAGCATCACTTTTGCCGTCAGCACCCTGATCCCCGGCCTCTGGGGTTTTATGCCGGAGGCCGCGGTAAAGATCTTTGTTTCCCCCATGGTCATGGGCACCCTGGTGCTGCTGCTGATGACCCTGCTGATGCGCATCGGCCGGAAAAAGCGGATCCGCTTTGCCACAGCTATGGACGCGGACGCTGTGCCGGAGCTGAACCGGCAGATTACCGCTGCCTGCCAGGAGTGGAGCGCGCCCAAGGCTTTATGCCAGAAGCTGCAGATCGGCCTGGACGCTATTTGCGAAGGGCTGTTCGCCCTGGGGGTGGACAGCGAGCTCAATGTGGAGATCGTCTATGACGAGCTGCAGATCCGCCTGCGCCTGGATTGCTCCCATCCGCTGCTCTCCGGCGTCTCCCTGGAAGAAGGGGATGAGTCCGGGTGCGTGCTGGGGGTGGCCATGATGATGCTGCGAAATGCTTTCGATAATGTGCGGGCCAAGGTTGAGGATGGGCAGGCCTGGTTCGAAATAGACACTGACCTGTGAATCATCCCGGGCCAACTTGGCCCGAAGTTACGGATTACCTTGCTGTCGGCTGGCTAAATCAGGCCGTTATGTTTCCATAGCGGCTTATTGTCCTGTTTGGCTAATTGGCAATAGCAAAACACGGCAGCGCCCTCCTTTCACGCCGCCCTGCCCCGCAAAAAGGGCGCACCTTATTAAGCCCTCCGATATAGAGAGAACGGCGGTTTTGATTTTCAAAACCGCCGTTTTGCGAATAGGTTTTATGGCATAGCGATACCCCGCCGAACAACGGTTTTTTCTTTTCCGCTTGCGCGGCGGGAAGTTTTCAAGTTTTGTGTACTGCCGCAATTTTATTCGGGTTTTATTCTTACAAATAGGGCATAGCAGCCAGTTCCCTTTATCCATAACATCACCCTTTGGAAAACTTATTTCTTTTGATAGTTGTAAGTTCCCATCTTTGGCCTCCAAGTAACAACAAGGACACAAAGTATGATTAAGAGCCGGTATCTTGCCTGACTTCGGGCCAACTTGGCGCGGAGTTTATCATCAATGTTACTCTTTATATGTAACCCGGACAATGCACTTTTCGTCATGCCATAAGGTCTTTTTAGCAACAAAGTCAACATCAGGCGCAACTGCCTTTACCATAGCCTCGATCGGGGATAAGCAATGAATTTGACAGGGAGAATAGGGCCCGGATTTCTTTGATATTGCACATAACATGCAATTCGTACAGGCAGCAACAAAGCCATTATCCGTATCTTCACGGCTCCAATTTGCACAACCATATAATTCCTGTGCTTTCTCAAAGGCTTGCCACGGTTCTTTAACGCCAAACCTTTCCGCTAATGACGCACCGGCGTTTATTTGTTCATTACGTTTCTGTTCAGTTACTTTGTCAAGGATACCTGCACTGCCGTACCGTAGCGTAGAATCCGCAAGTGCAGCGGCATAATACATTTGCAAGGTTTTCAGTTTTTGTTCCAGTTCCATAAACATACCCTCCATAAATCAGTTTATTTTTGTTGCCGCTTCAAATAGTAACCGTATTTCTTCGCGTATTTCATCATCTGCAATATCCTCGTTAAAGAGAATAATTCGTTCAACTAAGTTCATAAATGTACGGGTAATGATTTTGGCCCATATATTTGACAACAGGATATAGGAAAGTAAGGCTTCGTTTCTTGTGTTGCGAGACGTTTCCCATTCTATTATTTTTTGGCGTACTTCTTCGCACCCTTCACAACCAAGCCATGTTTTCATGGCAACCCGATGGACAAGCATATCATCCTCAGATAGTTGCTTCTTTTGAATAATTACAGCCGCACAATAATCTTGCGGAGCAATTATTTCAGGTAATTGTTTTCGCAGATCATCTAACAAATTTACATAGGCCACCCTCACAACCTCGTCAAATAGCTTTTCTTTGCTTTCGTAATAATGATAAACCGTCGGAGTTTTGCATCCCGCGGCCTCGCCAATATCCCGCATTGACGTACCGTGAAACCCATTTTTATCAAACAGCCTGATAGCCTGGTAGCGAATTTTTTCTTTCAAAATACCACCCCTCGCTTATATGACTAACGTTACACATATAGTGTAACACCCGTTACACTGGTTTGTCAAGTATTCTTGCGCTACAAAAAAGGTGGAATTTGCTCTTTATTTTGCTCACTTTGGCGGCCTACGATAAGCTGCTCCATAACGGCAGCTTCTTCGGCAACGCGAATAACCCGATCAGCCAGGCGCTGAGCGGGAAGGCTACTGGGCAAGCCGCGAATTGGGCAGGCCAAACAATCGCGGCGGACACTCGGCAGATCGCCGCGAAGCAGGCCCAGGCAGCTAAAGAGAAAGCAGCCAAAGAAAAAGCCAAAAATGAACTCAATCAGATTTTGGACCGCCAATATAACTGGGCGAAAACCGTTGATTCCCTCAGTACGATCACGCAAGTGGGGCCGTATGCGGATACCGGGGCCATCTATGCCGGGGCGCAGAATTTCATTGGCAATACTGCGGATCAGCGGATGGACAATGCTTTTACAGAAATAGACCGGTATCAGCAGCTCATTCTTGCCACCGCGAAGGAGATGGGGCTGCCGCCGGAAGTGATCGCCTCATTATACTCAAGACGCAGTATACGAAAAAACTGCCTGACGGGCTGGCCAATGTCACTACGCCGATAGGCAAGGCCATTCCTCCCCTAGAGAGCGGATTACCAGGTAAACTTTTTGGTGAGCATTCCACCGGCTTAGGGGCGGTTTTCCCCGATACGGCCAGGTTAGGCGGGAAAGCTATGCGCGACTACCTGGGCCTGGAATAGCCGTTCTAAGTACCGCGGATATCTAACCAATAGGGGTATGGGCCATCGTGGATGGCGATATAGTAAATCCCCCGGCTTGTATCAGGTAGCGGGAAATCTGCGAGTGGAACCGGGGAGTTTTGGTAATATACCGGACGGAAGGATTGTCCGGGCACAGCGGCCACCACGTCCAGTTCTACCGGGTACTCGCTGTCTCGCTCAACAGGGCGGAAACCCAGCCCGGCATAATATTTCTCCAGTTCCGCCTGGCTCAAACAGACCAAAATAAAAGAATTGGGCTTACCTTTTATTAGTTGTTCGGTGGTTAAGCTTTTCTTATAGGTGTAACATATCATCGTGACCCTGGCAAAGTAAAAAAGAAACAGAAAAACCTTTTACATTACCGTATACGGGCACCGGAGTTGCACCTTGCCCCGATCATACTAATTGAGGGCGGATAATAGTGACAGGAAAGAACAGCAACCGCCCGCTAATGATCTACAGCCGGAAGCAAGTGCGGGCCGGCACCAACATAATCCCAGATCATGTTGTTGTCAGCCTGTATCCGGAAAGAAATCTGGGCGACGGCTACACCATCTTCTTCCAGCAGGAGGAATTGAACGTTTCCTCGGCCGGTTTCACTTTTCCTACTTTGGCCCACAAACACCCAGAAATAACGTAAAAAGCTGTCCTGGAGCTAAGCCGGACAGCTTTTTTACATGGTCACAATACAATAAAACGCCTGATAGACGGGTATTTAACATAAAAGGAAGGCCTGGCCGCTGCTGATATCCCGGGCCGCGATCCGCCCGTTAAGCCGGGCCAGGGGCAGGGTCTCCGTTCTGGCAAGGGGGGTGATATGCGTTTGCAGGATGGTAAACATCCCCTCCCGGTCTGGTATAAGGTTATTTTGCCGCATCATTTGGTTCTCCTTTTTCCTTATGCGTCATGCGTCGATGATGAAGATGCCCAATTCTTTACTGCCCGGCAGGTAATAGGGAAAATCCGCCCGCCCGGTGGCAACAAGGCTTTCCGCCAGGAAGGCCCGGAGCTCCGGCTCTGTGATAGCCGGGCTGTTATAGCGGAGGAAGGCTGCCGCTTCTGCCTGGCTGACCAGGGGCTGGCCGAACTCAAAAGTCTCCCGGATCAGCTGATAAGAACGCCCGGCCTGGTCCAGCAGGGCCGCAATATCTTCCGTGGTCTCCCGTTTGCCGCTGTAGCCGCCGGGCTTCAGGGGAGAGCCGCCGGAGCGGGCATTTGCCACTCGGATCAGCAAGCGGGAAGCCAGCTTCAGGCAATCCTGCATCATTTGTGGCGGATGGCCGAAGAAGGCCATCAGCGCCACGTCGAACATTCCCCGGATATCCCGCACATCGCTGCGGATGAAGGTCAGATTACCGATACCCGCCATGGCAGCCTCCTGCCTCAGGCTGGCCAAGACCGCCTCATCAAGATCCACGCAGGTAATATGGGCCACAGCCGGGGCCAGTTCCAGATCCAGCCGTCCCAGGCCGCAGCCTAAATCGCAAAGGCGGTCTGTGGCTAAAAGATAGGGGCGTATCGCCGCCGCCAGTTGCCGGTGAAAATTCCCGTAGCGGCTGGCAGCCAAATACCAGGCTATGCGCTGCTCAGTCCAAATAAAGGTCACTTGTGTCTCCCCTTCACGATCCTTATCCGCCTGTTTCGACTAAGAAGGCGGAAGGCCCTGCCTTGCGGGTCTTCCGCCTTATAGCTTAAACTCCGGTCATGCCGCCGGGGACAGAGCCTCTGCCTTGAAGGTGGAATTGTCTAACAGGTTATGCACTTCCTCGTCAGTCAAATCATAGCGGTAGAAGAGGCTGAAGAAATCCTTCACCTCCTGGGCAATATCATAATCGAATACGTCCGGATAGAGCAAATTCCCCAACCAGCGCACACCGATCATCCGGTTGGGGCCGGGCGGACGGCCCAGCCAGTTATAGGGCTCAATGGGGATCTCATAATAAGCGTTGTTTTTGATGGCCTTCAAGGCTGCCCAGGAGGCGTCGTCAGCAACCGTGTCATAGATGCTGCCCTCCGCGAACATGATCACATCCGGATCCCAGGCCAGCACCTGTTCCATGGAGACGGTGCCGCCGCCCTGCTGCACCTGGGCGCTGCCTCCATCCACCACGATCTTCGCCCCTACCAGCTCATAGATCTGGGAATGGATGGTGCCGCTCAGGATGGTGGAAAGGCCGGTCTCCTTTTCCCCATAGTAAACGGTTTTACGCTCCGCCTCGGGAATGGAAGCGGCTTTCTCCTTAGCGTCCGCCAGCGCTTCCTCACAATAAGCGGCCAGGGCCTCGCCCCGCTCCGGCTCGCCCAGGAGCTCGCCGATGGTGCGGTAAGCCGTCGGGTTCTGCTCCAGATTGGCTTCCACCAGGATCACCGGGATGCCCAGCTGTTCCTGGAGGGCATCCAGATCGGCTTTGTACTCCTCATCCCATTCACCCACGTCGATGATGACCTCCGGGTTGCTGGCCATGAGGGCCTCCCGGTTGAAGTCTTCGGCATTATCATAGAACTTGCCATATTCCGGCAGGTCCCAATAGGCCTGGTCGATGTATTTCTGGGCCAGTTTCGACGGCGAGCTGGACCAGCCCACGATGACCTCGGGCTTTACAGCATAGATCATGATATTGGCCAGGGGGCCGCCGCTGGCCACCCGGGTGATATTGCGGGGCAGTTCTACCTCCCGGCCGGTGGAATCGGTGAAGATGTAGGTGGCGCTTTCCGGCTCAGGCTCGGGGGTTTCCGCAACCGGGGCCGGTTCTTCCGGCGCCGCAGGGGCAGGCTCGCTGCCGCACCCGGCCAGGGTCAGGGCAAAGGCCAGGCACAACAGGAGGCAAAATAATGCTTGCCAATGCTTTTTCATGATTTCTCTCCTTTTTTATTTTATATGGTCATCGGCAGGCAAATCTTCACCTGCCGCTGGTCCCGCTTGGAAGTGACCTCCGCCAGCTGGATATCCACCCCGTAAAGGCTGGCCAGGCCGGCTTCGGTGAGGATGGCTTCCGGCGCGCCCATGGCAAAGTAATCCCCCTTCCCCACCGCCAGCACCTTGCTGGCATATAAAAAGGCATGGTCCGGCACATGGGTAATCATCACGATGGTATAGCCCAGGCCGGACAGCTTTTTCACCTGGGAGAGCACACGGGTCTCGTTGCCGTAATCCAGATGGGTGGTGGGCTCGTCCATCACCAGCAGATCGGCGTTTTGCGCCAGGGCCCGGGCGATCATCACCATCTGCCGCTCGCCGCCGCTCACTTCGGTATAATCCCGCTCCGCCAGATGCCCGATGCCCATCAGCGCCAGCTTCTCATTGGCGATATCATACTCCGCCGGGCCAGGGACGGAGAGCTCGTGCATATTGGGGTTGCAGCCCATCACCACCACATCCCGCACAGTATAGGGAAAGGGCGGGACATGCCCCTGGGGAACATAAGCCACCATGCGGGCAAATTCCTTGGCGGTATAGGCGCGGTAATCCCTGTTCTTTACCGCGATGGCGCCGCTCAAAGGCTTCAGCAGGCCGAGGATGGTTTTGAAGAGCGTGCTTTTGCCAATGCCGTTCGGCCCGATCAGGCAGGCGATATCGCCCTGGGCGATCTCAAAGGACAAGGGGCCGATAATTGGCTTGCCCGGCGTATAGCCGCAGACCAGATTTTCTACCTTGATCATGATACGAACCCCTTTTTGGAACGGGCCAGCAGGAAGAAGAAAAAGGGCGCGCCGATAACGGCGGTGATGATGCTTAAGGGGATCTCCACCGTATAGAGCATGCGGGCCACGGTATCCACCGCCAGCATGAAGGCGCTGCCCACCAGCATGGAGGCTGGCAGCAGCCTGCCGTAATTCGCCCCCACCAGCATGCGGGCAAAATGCGGCACCACCAGCCCGATCCAGCCGATATTGCCGCTGACGCTGACGGAGAGGGAGGTGAGCAGCGTGGCGCAGCCGATGATGAGCCAGCGGTAAAAATGCACGCGTACCCCCAGCATCCGTGCCTCATCCTCCCCCAGGGAGAGGATGTTCACCTTCCACCGCACCAGCAGCAGCAGGACGCAGGCAGGGAGAAACAGCCAAAACACGCGCAGATCCTTGAGGATGGTGGAGGAGAGGCTGCCCATGAGCCAAAAGGTGATGGCCGGAAGCTTGGTATCCGTATCCGCCACGAATTTGATAAAGGAAACCCCGGCATTGAACAGGCTGGAAACCAACATGCCGCAGAGGATAAGGTTGACGATGGAATTGGCCCGTTTGGAGACGATGCGGTCCATCCCCGCCACCAGAGCCACGGCCAGGATGCCGCTGCAGAAGGAGGAAAGCTGAATACCGGCGGCATTCGCCCCCAACAGGATGGAAAGGGCCGCCCCGAAAGAAGCGCCGCTGGAAGCGCCCAGCAGATCCGGGGAGACCACCGGGTTTTTAAACAGACCCTGGTACACCGCGCCGGAAAGGGAAAGCGCCGCCCCCACGATCATTGCCAGCACGCTGCGGGGCAGGCGCACCCGCACCAGGGCCAGCTGGGCCGCGTCCATCTTCGCTCCGGCAAACTGGGCTTGGAGCGCCCCGGCCAGGGCGTCGATGCTCACCGGATAGCGCCCGATGGAAAGGGAGACGATGAAAACCGCCAGCGGCAGCAACAGCATAAAACCGAATGGTATGGCCCGCCTTTTTTCCTGCTTCACCCTCTTCACCCCTTTCCTTTTATTTTTACCTAAGAATATTCTTTTTTAGAATTATTTTTTTGCAAAAAGAATATAAACCTGATATGATTATAGCCATCCGGATATATTCTGTCAACAAGATAAATACTTCAGCATTTATCCGGGAGCCGCGCCAATAACCCCGGGCCCGTCCCGGACAGCCATACCCCGGGGCATAAAAGAGACAAGAAAGCGAGGAAAAAATTGTGCGGGAAAAGGCATTGAAAAAGGGCTTTGTCCCCCGGCGGGAGGAAATGGTGCGCCTGATCCGGGCTCATGTAACGCCGGTAGGAAGAGAGGAACTTCTCCCTTTTGACCGGGTTTTGGGCAGGGTCTGCGCCAGGGATATCCATAGCAATAACACCCTGCCCAATCAGCCGGTGAGCCGCTTCGACGGCATTGCCGTGCGCTATGAGGATTTTGCGGCAGGCCCGCCGGATACCTCAGCCTGGCGGGAGGGGCGGGAATATGCCTATGGCAATACCGGCGTGGCCATGCCCCCAGGCTATGATACCATGATCGCCATTGAGGACGTGACTTTCACCGAAACCGGCATTATCCTCCGGAGCCGGCCCGCATGCCAGGGCGAGATGGTGCATGAGATCGGCGCTTACCTGCAAAAGGGCGAACGGCTGGCCGCCAAAGGCGAACTGATCCTGCCCGCCCATATCGGCCTGCTGGCCGCCGGGGGCGTGGCGGAAGCCCCTGTCTTTGGCAAACCCCGGCTGGGGATTATCCCCACCGGCGACGAGCTGGTGCCGCCCACCGCCGCGGGTACCCCTTAGCAAAAACGTGGACAGCAACAGCCCGATGATCACGGCCTATGTGGGCGGCTGGGGCGGATTACCCTGCCGCTATCCCATTGTGAAGGATGATCCTGAAGCCATTGCCGCGGCCCTGGCCAAAGCCCTGGCGGAAAACGACGCCGCGATCATTATTGCCGGCTCCTCCCTGGGCACCAAGGATTATACCATCTGCGTGCTGGAAGAGATGGGGCAGGTGATCGTGTCCCAATTAGCCCATGGCCCAGGGCGGAAAAGCAGCCTCTCCCTGGTAGGCGGCAAGCCGGTGCTGGGCATTGCCGGGCCGCCCCTGGGGGCGCAGATCGTCTGCGACCTTTACCTGGCGCCCTTTGTCAGCGCCCTCCGGGGGCTGCCGGCCATTGAAATGCAAAAGCTGGCGGTGATTGCCGATGATCCCTTCCCGGCCCGGCAAGCGGATTTCTGCGAAAGGGTGCATATTTACCAAGCCCCGGACGGTTATCATATCCGCTCCGTCTTCGCGCCCAAAACCAGCCGCGGCCAGATGCAGGCCCTGGCCAACGGCAACTTTTACCGGCAGGCGGGAACCGCCTGCGCAGCCGGGGATATCACCCAGGTGGAGCTGCTTTGCCCCGTTGAATATTTGCCAGAGCAGGATCTGTTCACCGCAATTTTAGGAGAGGATGTGGAACCTTATGACTGATCCCTGGCGAATTTATGATGAACTGATCGCGGGCATCCCTGCCGAGCCCCTGGTAAAGCACTATCAAAGCGGCTATAACTGGAGCCGGATCATCTCCAGCGAGGACAGCATCGGCCTGGCCATGACCATCCCCCTCATCACCCGGCCGGCGCTGTTCCAGGGTCAAAGCCTGGTTGGCCTGCCTTTGCAGCAAGCGGCCCGGCTGGTGAAAAGCTGGAATCTGGTGGAGGCTGCCCTGGGCATGGCCGCCATCAACAGCTGGTATAACCAGCCCCAGCGGGCTGAGGCCTGCGGCTTTGTGCATCCCAGCGTCACCGGCCAGGTGCGGGAAGCCTTCGACGTCTACACCGAGGAAATACAGGGCAAAAAGGTGGCTGTGGTGGGCCATTTTCCCTTTATCGAAAAGCGCTTTATCGGCCAGTGCGATCTTTCCGTTCTGGAGCGGAATCCGGATATGGGGGATTTTCCTGACCCGGCCTGCGAATACATCCTGCCGGAGCAGGACTATGTCTTCATCACCGGCAGCACCTTTGTGAACAAGACCCTCCCCCGTCTGCTGGCCCTGTCCCAAAAGGCCCGGGTGGTGATCGTGGGCCCCAGCACGCCTTTGGCCCCCCTCCTCTTTGAGCGGGGCGTTTACGGCCTCTCCGGCTTCATCTCCAGCCAGCCGGATAAGCTGGAGAACGCGCTCAGCGGCGCCAGCAATATGACGCTTTTTCAGGCCGGGCTGATGATGGATCAGATGCGCCTGCCCAGAAAACAGCCTGAGAAAACACAGGATTGACAAATCGGTGATAATGTATTATTGTATACCGAAGATATTATTCTTACATAAGTATAGATTCGGGCAAACATAATTGCCAATCAGGCCGCTGCTCAACAGCCCTGGACAGGGATAGCGGGGCCAACATAAGCAGGAGGACTTCATGGTGGAAAAACACCCCGGCCAAAGCGGCGCCATCAGCACGGCCCTGGCCTTAATGCTGACGGCCCTTTTCTTCATTTCCTTCCTGGTGGGCCGCTATGGCGTGAGCCTGGGCCAGACCCTGGAGGTGCTGGCCAGCACTTTGCTGGGAAAAGCCAGCGTTAATCCGGAGATGGTGCAGTCGGTGATCCTGAAGGTCCGGGCGCCGCGCATCATCGCCGCGGTGCTGGTGGGCGGCTCCCTGGCGGTGGCCGGCGCTGTCTATCAGGGGCTGTTCCGGAACCCCATGGTGTCCCCGGATATCCTGGGGGCCAGCTCCGGCGCTGGTCATCCCCCACCTGGCCCGGATGATCGCGGGCCCCAATTACAAAACCCTGCTGCCTGTTTCTTTTCTCATCGGCGGCATCTTTTTGCTGGCAGTGGATGATATTGCCCGGGCTGTCTTTACCATGGAATTGCCCCTGGGCATCCTCACCTCCACCATTGGCGCGCCGTTTTTTATTTTCCTGCTCTTCAGAAGAAAGAAGGGATGGGCATGAAACTGGAAGCTTGCCATTTATCCTGCGGCTACGGCGCCGGGAACGTGGTGGCCGACGCCTCCTTTTCCCTGGCCGGCAGCGAGGTGCTTTGCCTGCTGGGGCCAAACGGCGTGGGCAAAACCACCCTGTTCAAAGCGATCCTGGGCTTTTTGCCTGCCCGGCGCGGTGAAGTCAGCATCGGCAGGCAAAGCATCGCGGCCATGAGCCGGAAGAAGCTGGCCAGGCTCGTCGGCTATGTGCCCCAGGTACATGAACCCCCCTTCCCTTTTGAGGTGCTGGATGTGGTGGTCATGGGCGGCGTGGGCCGCACCAACCCCTTTGCCAGCCCTTCCAGGGAACGGTATGCACAGGCGGAACATCTGCTGGAAACCCTGGGCGTGGCTTATCTGCGGGACCGGATCTACACCGAAATCAGCGGCGGCGAGCGGCAAATGATCCTCATCGCCCGGGCCCTGATGCAGGAGCCCCGCTTCCTGGTGATGGACGAGCCCACCTCCAACCTGGACTTCGGCAATCAAATGCGGGTGCTAGCCCAGATCGAAAACCTGGCTGCCCAGGGCGTGGGCATCATCATGACTTCCCATTTCCCCGATCATGCCTTTTTATGCGCCACCAAGGTGGCGCTGATGAGCAAATCCCGCCCCTTCCTGGTGGGAGAGGCTGAGGCGATCATCACGGAAGACGCCCTGCGGGAAGCCTATGGGTTCAGCGTACGCATCGCCAGCATCGAAGACGCCCAGGCCGGCGTCATCAAAACCTGCCTGCCCCGGCTGCATGCGGCCCCGGCAGGCCTATGAGGTGATCTTATGGCCCTATCCTGCGGAACTTTAAATGAAGCTTATCAAATGATACGCAGCCAATACGTGGAGCAGGGACTAAAGCCCGGCCGCTTACGCAGCATCGGCTTTGCTTCCGGCTGGACCACAGTGGAAACCCAGGAAAACCACAGCGGCATGGCTTTCCACTTTAACGGCGAGCACGCCGTATACGGCCCCCTGGATCCGGCGCCCCTGGTCAGCCTGCAGCCCTTTGTGGGCCGGAACCTGGACGCCCTGGCCGGGCATCTTTTATGCCAGGAAGGGCTGCTCTTCCGCAGCGCTTGCCTGGCGGCGCTGAACGCCCTCTCCTATCCCTTCACCCATCCTGCTGCCCTGGAAAAGCGGGGCATCCCTTTGGCACCGGATGAGGAAATGGACTTTTTGCGGCCGGAGGATGTGGTGGTTGTGGTGGGTTATGGCCGGGTTCTCAGCGCCCTGCACCGCCAGGGATTGAGCTTCCACGTCTGTGACTTTCGCTCCGCCCATAGCATGCGCACCCTGGTCGTCGGTGAGCAGGTAACCTGGGGGCCGGCCGGCGTGACTTTTCACGACGGCAAAGCGGATACCGCCAGCCTGCTGGCCACTGCGGACGTGGTGCTGATGACCGGCTGCACTCTGGTGAACGATACCCTCCCCGGCCTGCTGGCGCAATGCGGCCAAGCCAGGGTCAAAGGCTTGTTCGGCCCTTCCGCCGGCCTGCTGCCTGAATATTTGCTGGGCCTGGGCCTGAACTATATCCTCTACGACCGCTGGCAGCCGCCGCTCAGCCTGGCCCAAACCCTGGCTCAGGGCCAGCGGCGGGATAGTTGGGGAGACAGTCTGGCCAGCGTGATCGTGAAAGCCTGCTGAAGCGTTTTGTTTTCCTGTTGCCTAACCATATAAATTCAAAATTGGAGGGAAAGTATCATGAACATGAAGAAAAACCGGCTGCTGGCCCTGCTGCTCTGCCTGGTCCTCTGTCTGGCAGCCTGCGCCCAGACAGCCACCGCTCCGCCCCCGGCGGAACCCGCTCCCGCCCCGGCGGAAACGCCGGTGGTCAGCCAGCCGGAAACCGTGATCGACGCGGCCGGCCGGGAGGTGGTTATCCCGGAAAGCATTGAGCGCATCGTCATCACCTGCCGGGGCGGCTCCACCAATGAAGTGGCTGTTTTCGGCGTGGCGGATAAACTGGCGGGCCAGCCCAGCCAGGCCGCGTATCCCCTGCTGCTGGCCATGTATCCCCAGTTTGCCGAGCTGACAGATCCCGGCTCTTTTGAGGATACGAATATTGAAGAAGTGCTCAAGCTGGAGCCGGACATTGTCTTCGCGGGCATCACCTCCCCCAAGGCCAATGCCAAGCTGGAAGAAGCGGGACTCACCGTCTACACCATGCAGATCGGCAAAGCCATGCCTAAGAACCAGAGGGCCAAGCCACTGATGATCTGATTCATGTTCAGGGTGATGGAGACAAAGGCGTGGATCAGGCTGAGCAGCAGGCCGGCGAGTATGGCGAAGAGTACGCCCACCCAGACGCTGCCGCTGAGCAGGGAGCCGTAATAGCCAAAGAAAGCGCCAAACAGCATATAGCCTTCCAGGCCCAGGTTATAGACGCCGGCTTTTTCCGAGATCGCCTCGCCCAGGGATGCCACCAGCAGGGTGAAACAGAGATTGACCGTTGAATTTAAAACAGCAGGGATAATCCACAACATCAGGCAGCCTCTCCTTTCTCCAGGGCGGCGGGCATCGCCGCCGCCCGACGGATAAACGCTTTACGCAGGGATTTCTCAATGGCCGGCCGGACTAGGATACCCAGGAGAAAAGTGGCCAGGATAACCATCACCAGTACGGAGGGAACGCCCATGGTGGCCTGGATGCCCATGGCGCCGGTGAGAAAGCAGCCCACGACCAGCGCCAGGATAGCGGTGAGGAGGGGGTTGTTCCGGGCGATCAGCGCGGCGGCAATGGCGTAAAAGCCATAATTGTCGGCAACGCTTTCAGACAGATAGCCCTGGACGCCGGTGACCTTGCTCATGCCGCCCAGGCCGGCGATGGCGCCGCCAATGAACACTACCAGAATGACCACCCGGTTGATCTTGATGCCGCCCAGCTGGGCGGCGGGAGGATTATCCCCCACCGCGCGGATTTCATAGCCCAGTATGGTGGAATGGAACAAATACCAGATCAGGGCGGCCAGAACAAAAGCGAGCAGGATATCCACCCGCACGATGGACCAGGCGCCGTTGGCGGCCAAAGCTGGCAGGCGGGCGGCGGCGGACAGGGTGTCGGTGGTAGGGCCAAAAGCATCCGCCCCCCGCAGGGGATAGCGTACCAGGTAGTAAACAATGTATTTGGCAATATAATTCAGCAGCAAAGCGCAGATCAGCTCGCTTACATGCAGCTTCTGCCGGAGCCAGCCGCAGAGGGCGCCCCAGAGCCCGCCCAGCAGGGCCGCTAGCAGGAAAATGGCCGGCAGCAGCAGGAACCGGGGCAGCTGATCCAGGTAGAGGCCGGCAATGGTCGCGCCTAAAGCACCCATGATGATTTGCCCCTGAATACCGATATTCCAGACGCCGCAGCGGAAGGCCACGGTGGCGCCTACCGCTGCGATCACGATGGGCGCGCTTTTGCGCAGGCTGGCGGCAATGGCGGAAGCAGAGCCCAGGGAATTGCCGACAATGCTGGCAATGACGGCCAAAGGATTAAAGCCCGACGCCGTCAGCAGAATACCGGGCAGCAGCACGATGACCAGAAGTGCCGCCAGCCAGCTCAGGGTCTTGGTCCATAGCTTCATGCTGGAAAAATGATCAGGGCTAATTTGCAATCGCTTCACGCGTTTCCCCTCCCGTCGCCATATAGCGGCCAATCTCTTCCACGCAGGCCCCCGGGGGCACAAAACACAGCCGGCCCTCGAAGAAAACCGCAATCCGATCCGCTACCTGCAAAATCTCTTCCAGATCATAGGAAATCAGTAAAATGCCTTTACCCCGGTCCCGGTTCTCTCGCAGCAATTCCCGGACGAACTGGGTGGTGCGCACATCCAGGCCCCGGGTGGGCTGGGAGACGATGATCAGATCCGGATCCTGGCTCAGTTCCCGGGCCAGGATCACCTTTTGCTGATTGCCCCCGGACAGCTGGCCCACACGTATCTCTTCCGTGGGCGCTTTGATCTCGAAATTGGCGATCTGGCTGCGGGCAAAATCCCTAATCCGCTTATAATCCAGCTGTCTCCCTCGGGAAAAGGGCGGTTTATCCGCATAACCCAGGATGATATTATCCGCTAGGGACATATCCAGCAGCAGGCCCAGCCGTTTGCGGTCCTCGCTGATGCAGCTGACGCCCGCCTCCCGCCGCTGCTTGGGCGTGGCATTGCTGATATCCGCGCCTTTCAGGCAAACCTGGCCGGATTCCAGCGGCAGCAGACCCAGCAAAGCGTTGAAAAAGACAGACTGGCCATTGCCGGCCACGCCGGCGATCCCCAGTATCTCGCCCCGGTTCACCGTAAAGGAAACATCCTTCAGAGAGGAAGCCCGGGTAGCGCCCTTGGCGCATAAATCCGTCACCTGGAAAAGCACATCTTTGCCGCCGCAGCCCAGGGTTTTCGCCTTGGTGAGAGGCGGGGTAGCGGTTGCCGCCGCCAGGCAGTCGCGTCCGCCTTCCTTGATGCAGGCGTCAAACATCTTCCGGTTCAGCTCTTCCTTGGTCAGGTCGGCCACCATACTGCGGAAGACCACCCGGCCGCTGCTGAGTACGGTCACCCGGTCGCAGAGCATAGCCTCTTCCAGCTTATGGGTAATGATGATCAGGCTATCTCCCTGGGCGGCCATCCGCCGCATGATGATAAACAGCTCCGCAACCTCCTGGGGGGTCAGCACCGCCGTGGGCTCGTCCAGGATCAGCACCCGGGCCCCCAAATAGATGGCCTTGAGCACCTCCACCTTTTGCTGCAAGCCCACGGACAGTTCACTGACCACGGCATCCGGATCTACTACAATGCCGGTGTTTTCCCCCAGCTCCCGGACGATTTCCGAAGCCCGCTTGCTATCCCAAAGGAAAGAAAACTTTTCCCGCCGGGGAATATTGCCCTGGACGATATTTTCCTTTACGGTCATACGGGGGATTAAATTGAAGTGTTGGGCAATCATGCCGATGCCCAGCGCCACCGCGTCCTGGGGCGAACGGAATCTGGCCCGCTGCGAGTCAATGAAAATATCGCCTTCATCCGCTTTATACAGGCCGTAAAGAATATGCATCAGCGTACTTTTACCAGCGCCGTTTTCCCCCAGCAGGCAATGGATCTCGCCAGGGTGTAAATCCAGATCCACATGGTCATTGGCCAAGGTCTTGCCAAACCTTTTCACGATTCCCCGCATACTAATATCCAATAAGCACACCCCCCATTAAACTGAATTGAATCCTGTCCTTGCGCCTTTATTGGCGCGGCCTGTCACGATTCCCTCTATAATTCTATGAAGCAATTATCGTGCCAATTTTTGAAAAAACTTTAAATTAGTTTTTTTAATCTGAATCTGCTGCCCTTGCAGGACGGGAAAGCAAAATTTTATCCGCTTTTTTCCCCGAACCGACAAGGGCGGCGGCTGGCGGAGACAGTTAGCTGTGGCTTTCTGCCACAGGCCGCCCCATTTTCCTGCCTCCGGCAACCCCAGGACAACCGGCAAGGGCCGAGACCGCTGGCAGCGTTTTGCCGTAAATACGCGTTAAATATACTTTATTGAGGAACATTGACAAGCGGCGGCAGATGGGTTACTCTTGCGTTAAGCAACCAGCTTTGCCCCTCGGCCTGGCGCGGTACTGCAATTATGCGAAATAAATAAATTAAAGCAAAACTGTGTTAGAATTATATGGTTTATAAAGCCCCGCGCCCCTGGACTTTGCCAGCCACCGGGCCTGACGCTTTTACCCGCTGCGGACAAAATTCCACACCCTTCGCCACACTTTTTAGCGATACCATAGTTGCCAACTAGGGTTTTCACACCAGCCAAAAGGAGACGGAAGATGTTTGCATCGATTGAGGTCGCTATCGAGGAATTTATTACTGGCCGCATCATCGTGATCTATGACGACGTAGGCGGTGAAGAAGAGGGCGACCTGGTCTGTGCCGCCGAGCTGGTCACGCCGGAAAATCTTAATTTCATGTCCGCTTATGGCCGGGGTCTGGTTTATGTGCCCATTATCGGCCAACGCCTGGATGATCTGAAAGCGGTCCCCATTTACAATGTCAATAGCGGCAGTAATGACTTTGAGGTTTACGCGCCCATCGACTATAAGGGCTCCGGTACCGGTAGCTCCCCTTATGATAAGGCCGATACCATCCTGAAGCTGCTGGATCCGGACTCCAAACCGGGGGACTTTCACTGCCCGGGCCATGTTTTCCCGATGCGGGCCAAGGACAAAGGCCTGCTGGAAAAGGTCAGCCATGGCAATGCCTCCGTGGACCTGGCCCGGATTGCCGGGCTATATCCCGCAGGGGTGATCTGTGAAATCGTGGGAGAAGACGGCTATATGGCCAGCCTGCCGGAATTACAGCGGTTCTGCCTGCGGCATCATCTGAAGATGATCGCCATTTCCCATATCATCGCCTGGCTCAGCGATAATGCGGGCAAAACCGTTTCCCTGGAGCAACTTCGAGCCAAGCTGGCCAAGCCCAGCAAAGGCAATAGTCCCAAACAGGCCTATTACACCTTTGAGCATATTGTCGGCCATAGCCCGCAAATACTCAGTGCCATCGCCACTGCCCGGGCCGCGGCCAAAACCGACTGCCGCATCCTCCTCCAAGGGGAAACCGGCACCGGCAAGGAGATGTTCGCCCAGTCCATCCACAACAGCAGCATCCGCCAGAAGGGCCCCTTTATCGGTGTCAACTGCGCTGCCATCCCTGAATCCCTGCTGGAAAGCGAGCTCTTCGGCTATGCGGACGGTGCTTTCACCGGTGCGGGCAAGGGCGGCAAGCCCGGTTGCTTTGAGCTGGCCAAGGGCGGCACCCTATTCCTGGACGAAATCGACAGCCTGCCCTTCCATATGCAGGCCAAGCTACTGCGGGTCTTACAGGAAAACCGGCTGATGCGGGTGGGGGGCACCAAAAATATTGAGCTGGATGTGCGCATTGTCGCCGCCTCCAGCAAGCACCTGGATCAGGAAAGCGCCGGCGGCCATTTCCGCCGGGATTTGTATTACCGCCTCAGCGTGGTGGTGATCAATCTGCCGCCGCTGCGGGAACGCATTGTGGATATTCCCGCCCTCACCTATATCCTGGCCAACAACTTAGGGAATAGCCTGCGCAAGGATATCCGCAGCATCGCCGACAGCGTCATCGATCAGCTGCAAAGCTACGATTGGCCGGGCAATGTGCGGGAGCTGGCCAATGTGATCGAGCGGGCCCTGATACTTAATCCCAGCAACACGGTGCTGCTCACAGATATCCAGGTGGGCGACGCCCCGGAAGACGCTTTGAAGCCGCTGCCCCTGGCCGCGAACTACAGTGCGGAAGAGCCTGACCTTGCTTTTAACCTGTATGAAACTGAAAAGAACGCGGTGCTGTCCGCATTGTCCCATACCGGCAATAATATCGCCCAGGCTGCCAAACTGCTGGGGGTGGACCGGAAAACCCTGTACCGGAAGATTAAAGCCTATGGCCTTTAAGCCCACGGGCCGACCCCTTATTGCGCAGAAATCAAAAATGGCCTCTTGCCGGCGAAAAACCGGCAATAAAACAAGGGGATTCAGTGAATCCCCTTATTCCCCGTAAAATCTACCCAACATACGGCTCCGCATATTCATCCCCCGCTTCGGCTTCCCGTTCTGCCAGGAAATAGCGATGCCTTCGTCAATAAAGAAGCGCGGCGGCAGCCATAAAGAACGGTTCGGCTGCTCCGGTTTGATCAGTGCCAATTCCTCTTGATAATGCAGGGAACCATATAAAGGCGGTTCCGCTCCGTATCGATCTGGGATGCAATGGTATTCCTCCCGCATCCGCTCCGGGCCTCTGACGATCTCCCCCACTTCCTAAATAATATGTAGATCAGGGCGTTTTTCACGAAACGCCCCTCTCCGCTAAGGCTTTCCCCTTGTTCCGCGACGGACAGAAACCAGCCTTAAAGCCCCCGGATTCCCCTACCCCAGCGAACGGATCAAGCCCCCTTCTTTAGGCGGAGCTGTAAGTTTCCTTAATCTTTTTATCAGCCTTAGGCATCCTGATTTTGAACCGCTCCACCGCCCCTGTTCCATACAATAATAGAGAAAAGCCCGGATATCCCTGAGATAGGATTATACCGTCATATCGTTACAGCCTCTCCCCTTCAAATAGAGAATAATCGCTGAAGCAGCTCTCTACCGTCGCTTCCCTACTTACTTGCAGGCTGATTTTAACCATAATCGCCCCTCCTTTTGCCATAAAAAATGCTCGCTAGACTGGCGGAAAACCACTGCAAAATCTAGCGAGTATAAGAGAAGGGCAGCCCATATCCAGACAAGAGAGAAGCCCCGTTATCTTTATGGATAACAGGGCTTTGGTGCGGCTGAAGGGACTTGAACCCCCGGGTCGCAACCTTCACCAGAACCTGAAGCTGCGGGCGACTGGCGGGAAAGACAGTATAGGCCCCTACCGCCATTGGCTCACTTGCTTTTGTAGGACTTGGCCTGATTTGCGCAAAACCTTGCTATTTTGTTCATGGCCTCCTTTAAGACATCAAAGGAGCACGCGTATGTCAGCTTAATATAATTGCAATACACCTCACCAAAAAAACCGGGCCAGGAACAACGTCTATCTTTTCCTCACCTAGCAGCACCCTGCCATTGATTTTGAAAACCCTGAAACCAGCAAGATTCTTTCCTGCATATCGGGATACGTCAGTATGCTGATATGGGAACCGGAGAACTGGTACTCGGCATATACTTCATCCGATATCAGCAGCATATTAACGTCCCGCACCACAGCTTCGATAGCCGTAGACTGCCTGTCCGTCATAGCGGCTCCCGTAGGATTGCTGGGATAATTCAGCAACAGCAGCTTGGTTCTAGTCGCGGGCGCTTTTTCAGCTCTGCTGGCGCAAGTGATCAGTTATCCTGCGTAAAGGCGGGCGCAAAGACTGCCGCCCCCTCGGAAAGCCCGGTTAGAGCCACATAATAACCCATAGGCCGGCGCCGGTATGATCAACTCGGCTCCTTAACAAAGGTGCGCATAATACAGTCGAGGCCGCCGGACGCGTAGGATGTGATCAGAACCTCATCCGCATCATAGGCGTAGCCAAAGCGCGCCGACAGATAGGTGGCGGTCTCGCGCCTCAGTTCAAAGTAGCCGTTGCTGGGAGGGTAGGAAGTGCTGCCGCTCTCAATGGCCGCGATCCCCCCGGCGCCAATAAACAGCGACGTTGGCAACCCCGGTTCGCCCAGGCCCAAAGAGATGAAGTTGGCGAAAAGATTGAAGAACGCCTTCATGTTTGTAGGCTGCAGCGCGCGCATACCCGGCGTGATACATATAAAGTTGGGTCAAATCTCATCATCAGGGCTCCTTTTCCCAGGCTGGTTTGCTCGGTCAGGCAATCAGCCTCAAGGCAGTCCTGCCGTTTTCACGCGCTAATCACGGACATAA
Organism: Bacillota bacterium; assembly: GCA_036733985.1. Classification (GTDB taxonomy): domain Bacteria; phylum Bacillota; class Dehalobacteriia; order UBA4068; family UBA4068; genus DAIMZM01. Next base: position 4,418 of record DAIMZM010000013.1, on the reverse strand, counting down.
ACATAGCCGTCCATAATTCTTCTTGCGGTTCTTCCCAGGATGCCGGATACGACCGTATGCCCGCCGCCGGCAATATCCGCCAGTTTGGCTTCTACTTCCATAATACCCAAAGGATGCCCGATGCGCATCTTCTTTACCTTGTTATCCGTGCCGTTTTTACATAAAATATCGTTTACGATGGTGCCCGGCGTATTGGCGGCAACAATTGTGCAAATGCTACCGGTGCCCATGTACGCCTGAATCATCTTCATGCCCAGCGAGAACATGCGCCCCACATAATCCACGTCTTCTTTCCCGATCCCCTGGCCGCTGCCGGAGATATAGTCCTTCGGTTCCGTACAGTACAGGATCTTGGGAAGCGTCTGGCTGTTGATTGCGGCGTCCTCAAGGCCGCTGGCCAGCCCTATTGTTATGGCGCAGGTCCCCCGGATGACCTCAAGGATGCGGCATATTTCCTTGGCGTCCGGACGCGCCTCGAATTCCCCGGGAAGTTCCACCCCAGTAAGCCCCAACTGTTCCGCCCGGACAAAAACCACCGGGTTTGCCGCGTCCACAAAAGAGTATTCGTAGGTCTTCCCCGCGATCTCAATGGTATCTTTCGGGTTTCCCGTAGGCAACAGCTTTCCCGAAACAGAGCCCTGGGGATTTTCAAATTCCAGCCGGATCCTGGCGGCATTGCCGGGCACGCCGTCTATATGGAAATCCCCTTCGGTCATCGCTTTGCCGTCCTGAACGGGCACATGCGCGATGATCATCTTATTAGTGTTCGTGTTGAAAATACGCACAACCGTTATCGGCTCCACCGCTTCCACCAGCCCTTCGTCAATGGCGAAGGGGCCTACGGCGGAGGAAATATTGCCGCAGTTCATGGTTTTGCCTATAAAAGGCAAGTCAACGCTTACCTGGCCGAAATCATAGTCAACATCCGCGCCTTCCCGCTGGCTCGTGCTGATGATCGCCACTTTACTGGTGGAGGTGTTGGCGCCGCCCATGCCGTCTATTTGCCGGATGTCAGGGCTGCCAAAGGCGCTCAAAATGACCTTGTCTCTTTCCGCAGGATCCTTTGGCAGATCCGCGTCATGAAAGAAACAGGCCTTGCTGGTACCGCCCCGCATATAAACGCAGGGGATTTTTCTGTTTGGCTTATACATATGAACCCTCTCCCGTTCTATCTTTCAATTAAGTTCAGCAAGCCGCCGGCGAGTATGATCGCGCGCTGCCGCTCTGTGGCGCCATTCTTTGTGCAATAAGTTTCCTGCCTGGTTTTGTTGATAACCAAAATCTTATCTTGCAACACCGCCCGGCGTATATCTTCGATGGAAAAAATATCTCCCTTCCCTATGCGCGCATAGTCTGCCTGGTCTTCAAAAAGCAAAGGCAGTATGCCAAAATTGATCAGATTGGCTTGGTGGATGCGTTCTATGCTCTTTGCCAGTAAACAGCGGACACCCATCACCATGGGGCAAAGGGCCGCATGCTCCCGCGAAGACCCCTGGCCGTAACTGACGCCGCCAACTATTACGGGAGAACACCCCGCTTCACGTATGGCGGCGCAGTTGGCGGGGAACTGCCCGTCTATAAATTGAAAGACGAACTCGCAGGACTTCTGTATATTTGCGCGATAGGTCATAGCGGCGCCGCCGGGAATAATATCATCCGTGTTTATCATATCCCCCACCTTGATGGCAACCTGGCCTTCGAAGGATTCAGGCATCGGCGTATTGGCAGGCGGCTCGCCAATAAGGGGGCTGCGATAGATCTTCTTAGAGCCGGTGGGGAACAGAAACATGCTGTCATCCAGTTTAAACCTTTCCGGAGTCTGTATATCCGGATAGTCCATACCCATCGTCCTAGGATCAGTCAATACGCCGGCCAGGGCGGAGGCAGCCGCTGTCTCCGGGCTGACCAGATAGACTTTTGCATCCTGGGTGCCGCTTCTGCCCTTATAATTGCGATTGCTGGTGCGTAGGGATATTGCGCCCATTTCAGGCGCCTGCCCCTGGCCCACGCAGAAACCACAGCCGCTTTCAAGAATGCGGGCACCCGCATCTATCATCCAGCCAAGCGCGCCGGCCGCCGACAGCATTGAAAGAACCTGCCTGGAGCCCGCGGCAATGCCAAGGGCCACAGCCGGGGGTATCTTTTTACCCTTTAGTATGAACGCTGTGCGCATCATATCCTGATAAGACGAATTCGTGCAGCTGCCGATAAGAACCTGATTGACCTTTAAATCCTCGATTTCTCTGACTTTTTTCACCAGGTCCGGGGAATGGGGCAGCGCCACGTTAGGTTCTATTTCCGCCAGATCAATAACAATTTCTTTGTCATATGCGGCGTCCGGGTCGGATACCAGCGGCAGCCAATCCTGTTCCCTGCCCTGTGCGCTGAGAAAGGCCTGTGTCATGCCGTCGCTGGGAAAAATGGAGGTGGTGATGCCGGCTTCAGCACCCATATTGGCAATCGTCGCCCGTTGGGGTACGTTCAGGTTTTTTAACCCTGACCCGCCGTATTCAATGACGGTGTCCACATTACCCTTAGTGGTTATGCGTCTCAACAATTCCAAGACGATATCCTTGGCGGTTACCCAGGGAGCCAGCCCGCCTTCCAGCACAACGCGGACGACGCGCGGATAGGTGAAATAGAAGGGCATGCCCCCCATGGCCAGCGCTACATCCAGTCCGCCCCCACCGAAAGCGGCCATGCCGACTGCCCCGCAGGTTACCGTGTGGCTGTCGCTGCCCAGCAGCGTTTTCCCCGGCCGTGAAAAACGCTCCAGATGCACCTGATGGCAAATGCCATTGCCCGGCTTAGAGTAGACAATACCATACCTGTCCGCAACCGTTTCAAGATATCTGTGTATATCTGCATTACCTACGCCTAATTGCAGCATCAGGTGATCCACATAGGAAACCGACAGCTCAGTTTCTACCTTATCCTTCTTCATGGCCTCAAATTGCAGATAAGCCATTGCGCCTAAAGAATCCTGGGTCAGCGTTTGGTCTATTCTGATAGCTACTTCCCGGCCTGGCCGGAGATCGCCGGACACTTTATGCGCAGCGATAATTTTATCAAATATGTGTTGCCCCATGATTCACAACTCCTACCTGAGGTATTTCAATCGGTTTTATAGCCCAATTCAAGCGAAACCTTCTCCGCGCACGCTTTCACATTATTGATCCTCTCCGGCATTTCCTCCTCCGCAAATCTGATTGACGGGCCGGAGATGGCTAAAACCGCAATCACTTTACTTTGCGCATTAAAAATAGGCGCAGCAATTGAGGTAACGCCCTCTTCGCGTTCCCCCCGGCTCACCGCATAACCCATTTGGCGCACACTGCTGATGGCTTCTTCCGTTGTGTAGGGATCGTCTTCCAGCAGATACCTTATTACGCCCTGATCCATATAAGACAATAATAGCCTGCCGGCTGCGCCCCGAGTCAACATCAGGCGGTCGCCGATATTAACTACCCTTCTCAATGGCTGCGTGCTTTCAACCCTCTCAATGCATACCCGGTAATTCCCTTGCGGCGTATACAAGCTGACGCTCTCGTTATATAAATTCCTCAGTTTATACATATACGGCTTAGCGATCCGTCTAAAATCCACATTATCAAAGCAGAGCAAGCCTAGCTGAGCAAGATTGTAACCCAGGTAGTACTTTTGCGTTTCCTCATCTTTTGCCAGAAAGTTATTGTTGACAAGCGTGGTCAGTATGCGTAAAGCTGTGCTGGGAGCCAGTCCTACCTGCTTTGAAATTTCAGTCAGAGTCAGTTCAAGCCGGTCTTTGGTAAAACAGTTCAAAATATCTATTGCACGTTCTACCGCGCGCACATTTACATCTTTCTCCGCCACCATTATCACTCCCATAATATAATCCCGGCTTTTCGAACCGCCTGCCGGCCAGTTCAAAAAGCCTGCCGATGCTCACTGGCTCCTTATTTTCTACTTTTATCGTATGTATTCCTGCACCAGTCCAGAGAGCATCCGGTATTGCCATCGTAATACGCATAATGATCAATCCGTGGCTATTATGGTTTTATTTTACCGGCAGCCAAAGTATTTTTGTTAGCTTAAGGCCGAGCCGGGCTAAACCGTCCGGCGCCCTTTCAGCAAAGGAAAAAGCGCTGACGGCTTTTGTTTATTGAATTTAACCGTGTGTTGCTAGGCCTCTATTTTTTCACCGGATTATTTTTAATATAATCCAGTGTTTCATAGAAGTCGCCGCCTAAAGCATAGGCCGTGGGCTTCAATTCTTCGCCGCGCGCTTTCGCTTCTAAAGCCGCCTTGATTTTCTGCGGCGTGGAAGGCAATTCAAAAATCCGAACGCCGATTGCGTCGAAGATTGCGTTGATAACTGCCACATGACCCACGCTCTGATAACCTTCGGCGCAGCCGCTGGAACCATGAGGTCCTCTTTC
>DAIMZM010000012.1:0-35615 GCA_036733985.1 Bacillota bacterium | reverse complement strand
CTGGAAAGCCTGCTGCAGCCCTTGTCCCGGATCAAGGTGCCGGCCCATGAGATCGCCATGATGATGTCCATCGCCCTGCGCTTCATCCCTACGGTGCTGGAAGAATTCGACCGCATCATCCTGGCCCAGAAGGCCCGGGGCGCGGATCTGTCCAAGGGCAATCTGGCCAAGCGGGCAGCCCAGCTGGCGCCGCTGCTGGTGCCTTTATTCGTGGCTGCTTTCCGCCGGGCCGAGGATTTGGCCCAGGCCATGGAGGCCAAATGCTACCGGGGCGGCGAAGGCCGCAGCCGCTGGAAAGCGGCTGTCTGGCAGCGCCGGGACAGCATGGCTTTAGGCCTGTTCATCGCTATGGCCCTGGCGCTGATCATCGAAAGGATACTGGTCTGATGGGGGAAAATATCCTGCTGACCCTGGAATATGACGGCAGCGCCTACCATGGCTGGCAGCGGCAGAAAAACAGCGTCAGCATTCAGCAGACCCTGGAGCAGGCCCTGTCCGCCATCTACCAACAGCCCGTCGCCGTTATCGGCGCGGGCCGTACCGACGCCGGCGTCCATGCCTATGGCCAGCGGGCCAATTTCATCAGCCCCCGCCCGGTACCCCTGGCCAAGCTGGCGGGGATCGTCAACGCCAAGCTGCCCCCGGATATCCGGGTGCGGCAGGCGGAAGCGGTGGCGGCGGACTTCCATGCCCGCTATGACGCCAAAGGCAAGCTTTACCGCTACCTGATCGAGCAGGGCGGCCCGGCCTCCGCTTTTACCGGCCGCTACAGCTGGCAGGTGGGCGGGCCTTTGGACGAGGCAGCCATGAGGGCTGCCGCCCAATATCTGCTGGGCCGGCATGATTTCCGCCATTTTACCGTCTCCGGGGTTTCCGCCGTCAACTTTGTCCGCCAAATCCGGCGATTAGAGCTCAGCCAACCCCCAACCGGGCCGGGCTTTTTCCCCTGGCAGCGGCTGCAATCGCCCTTGGTCCTGGAAGCGGCGGCGGACGGCTTCCTCTATAAGATGGTGCGCATCATCACCGGCCGCCTGGTGGCGGTGGGCCGGGGCCTGCTGCGGCCGGAGCAGATCCGGGATTTCCTGGCGGGCAGCCTGGATTTGCATATCCCGCCCGCGCCGCCCCAAGGCCTGATGCTGATGGAAGTGTATTATTAAAGTTGCCGGCAGTCCTGTTTGTGGATAAATTGGGGATAGAGACCCGGTTTAAGCTGAAATATCAAGAAAATCTGCTTGACAACCCTTCACGCTGCAGATATAATTAATAAGTACGCTTGTTGACTTCCGCCCCGTTGGCAATAAGCGCCTGGAGAGTTTTTGTGATATTTTTAAGGAGGGAACCAACTTGGGTACTTTTATGGCCAAGCCCGCCCAGATCGAGAGAAAATGGTGGATCATCGATGCTGCCGGCAGACCCCTGGGCCGCACCGCCACCGAAGCCGCTCGACTGCTGCGGGGAAAGCATAAGCCCATTTTTACGCCCCATTTGGATACCGGGGATTTTGTTATTATCATCAATGCCGGGCAAGCTGTGCTCACCGGCAAAAAGCTGGAACAGAAAAAGTATTATCGCCACTCCGGTTATCCCGGCGGCCTGAGGGAAGTCGTGTACAGCGACCTGATGGCGAAGCGGCCGGTGCTGGCTGTGGAAAAAGCGATCAAAGGCATGCTGCCCCATAACCGCCTGGGCCGGGCCCAGAGCAAAAAGCTGAAGGTTTATGAAGGCAGCGCCCATCCCCATGCCGCCCAGCAACCCGAAGCGTGGGAATTCTAGGAGAGGAGGAAAAACAGATGGCTGATGTTGGTAAATTCTATGGCACCGGCAGGCGCAAAAACGCCGTCGCCCGGGTTTGGGTCCTTCCCGGTTCCGGCAAGGTCGCCATTAACGACAGGGAGCTTGGCGAATATTTTGGCAAGAAAACCCTGGAGATGATCGTCCGTCAACCCCTGGCGCTTACCTCCACTCTGGATAAATACGACGTGACGGCCACCGTTAAAGGCGGCGGCACCACCGGCCAGGCCGGCGCTGTGCGTCACGGCATTGCCCGCGCCCTGGTGCAGGCTGATCCGGATCTGCGTGCCGCTTTGAAGGATGCGGGCTATATGACCCGGGATCCCAGGATGAAGGAGCGGCGTAAGTACGGGCTCAAAAAAGCCCGTAAAGCCAGCCAGTTCTCCAAGCGTTAATTTTTGCTCCAAAGGCCCGCCGCTTTGGCGGGCTTTTCTTATTTGCTTGCCTATAGGTTTTTCTGGGAAAACCCTTGCATAGCCTGGTTAAACATGATATAATACCAGAGCATGTTTATGAGCCGGTCCGCTGCCAACCACTGCTGGGCATGAACGGCTGACGAAAAAGGAGGCTTTATCATGAGCAATGTGTTGGATATCATCGAGCAGGAACAGCTAAAGGCCGACGTCCCGCTGATCCGCCCCGGCGACACCGTTCAGGTGCATGTGAAGGTGGTTGAAGGCAGCCGGGAGCGCATCCAGGTTTTTGAAGGCGTGGTCATCAAGATCAAGGGCGGCGGCATCCGGGAGACTTTCACGGTGCGCCGGGTTGCTTACGGCGTTGGCGTGGAGCGTACCTTCCCCCTGCATTCCCCCCGTGTGGATAAGATCGTGGTCAAGCGCCACGGTAAAGTCCGCCGGGCCAAGCTGTATTATCTGCGTCACCTCACCGGCAAAGCGGCCAGGATCAAAGAGGTGCGCAGAGGTTAATTCCTTTCTTCGCCCTGAAAGGGGAGGCAACCGGCCTCCCCTTTACCTGTGTTCAGGTAAAGGATATGATTGTTAAACCGGAAGGTTCATGGTATAATAATACTAATATGAGCGAAGACCCTAAATTTTAGTGTTGCGGAGGAATGATTATGATCTCGACCAATGATTTCAAAACCGGCGTTTCGGTGGAAATTGACAACGACGCCTATATCGTTGTGGATTTTCAGCATGTGAAGCCTGGTAAAGGCTCCGCCTTTGTCCGCACCAAAATGCGGAACAGCCGCACCGGCGCTGTGATCGAGCGGACTTTCAATGCCGGCGAGAAGCTGCCCAAAGCCCATCTGGACCGGAGAGAGATGCAGTATCTCTATCATGACGGGGAATTTTATGTTTTCATGGATAATGAAAACTTTGAGCAGATCCAGATCGGCGACGATAAGATGGCGGATAAGAAAAATTATCTGAAAGAGAACATGAACATCTCCGTGCTGCTGTTCAAGGGTGATATCATCGGCGTGGACCTGCCTGGCAACGTGGAGCTGGCAGTGGTGGAAACCGAGCCCGGCATCAAAGGGGATACGGCCTCCGGCGGCAATAAGCCGGCCACCCTGGAAACCGGCGCTGTGGTGCGGGTGCCCTTCTTCATCAATGTGGGCGACCGCATCAAGGTGAACACGGACAGCGGCGAATACATCGAGCGCTGCAAAGATTAATTTTTCCTGAACAAGGTATACTAAACGACGCAACGTTGCAATTTAACGGATGAAAGGGGGCTTTTCCATGAAAGATTTACAACAGAAGGTGGCTTATTTGCAGGGTTTGTCCGACGGCCTGGAGCTGGATGATTCCAGGGAAGGCAAAGTCATCGGCGAAATGCTGAAGGTGCTGGAGGATGTTGCCGAGCAGCTGGCGTTTCTCCAGGGACAACAGGAGGATTTAGAGGATTATCTGGAGAGCATTGACAGCGACCTGGCTGATCTGGAGGACGACGTTTACGGCGAGGAAGACGATGAGGACGAGGACGACGGCATGGTGGATGTGGAATGCCCCGTTTGTCAGGAGCAGGTCTGCTTTGACGAAGCCATCCTTTATGACGAGGACGTGATCGAGGTCACCTGCCCCAGCTGCGGCGCCGTGGTCTTCACCAATGACAGCGGCCTTGAGCCCTGTGAATGCGAATGCGACGACTGTGCCGACGAGTGCCATAAGGATGGTCATGAGATCCGGGAATAAGCCCGAATCGTCATTATAAGCAATATTAAACTGTTCTAAGGACCGCCTTGATTCAATAAGATTATATATCTTATTGGACAAGGCGGTTTTTTATATGCTTCAGGATTTGGCTTACAGGCAAATACTGCCCTATCTGCCGCCCCGGCTCCGCCGGGAGCTGGAAGCCCTGCCGGAAGGGGAACTATACAGCCTGGAAGAATTGCGGCTCAAGGCGGAGCAGCCGGTCTTGCTGCGCCTGGCCCAGCGGGAAGCCTTGCTGCGCCTTTCCCAGAACAGCGAAGACGGCCGGGGCAGTTTTTTTATCCTGAGCCTGGATGAGCTGAATAAAACCGTGATGCTGCTGGCCGGCTCCTCCCTGTACGCCTTGGAAGAGGAGCTGCGCCGGGGCTATATCACCCTGCCCGGCGGGCATCGGGCCGGCGTGGCGGGCCGGGCTGTGCTGCAGCAGGGCCAGGTGCGCACCTTGAAGGAGATTTCCGGCATCAATATCCGGGTGGCCCGACCCGTCGTGGGCGCGGCCCGCCAGGTATTGCCCCTGCTGCTGGATGAGAAGGGCCAGATCCAGCAAACCCTGATCATTTCCCCGCCCCTGGCCGGCAAAACCACCCTGCTCAGGGATCTGGCCCGGATGCTGGCGGAAGGAGAAGGCGCCCGGCCCCACCGGGTGGGCATTGTGGACGAGCGCTCGGAACTGGCCGCCATGCGGGAGGGCCTGCCCCAGCTGAATGTGGGTCTGCGCAGCGATGTGCTGGACGGCTGCCCCAAGGCGGAAGGCCTGATGATGCTGCTCCGCTCCATGAGCCCGGAAGTGCTGATCTGCGATGAGCTGGGCCGGGAAGCGGATATCCAGGCCATCCATGAGGCCGGCAATGCCGGGGTGAAGGTGGTGGCCACGGCCCATGGCAGCGGCGAGGAGGAATTGCGCCGCCGGCCGGCCTTAGGCACGCTGCTGGCGGAGGGCTGTTTCCAGCGGCTGGTGCTGCTGTCCCGGCGGCAAGGGCCGGGCACGGTGGAAAGGGTGTGGTCGCCATGACCCGGCTGCTGGGGGGGCTGCTGATCCTGGCGGCCTGCGCCGGCTGGGGTTATGGCGGCGCGGCCCGGCTCACCCGGCGGCGGCGGCGTCTGGCCGCCTGGCAGCAGGGGCTGCTGGCGCTGATGAAGGAGATCGAATATTCCCTGACCCCCTTAAGCCAAGCCCTGGCTTTAGCCGCCAAGGCTGCCGGCAGCGAAGGGAACCTGTTCCTGGAAACCGCCGGGCAGCTCCAGGCCGGGGAGGGGATCACCGCTGGGGAAGCCTGGCAGGCTGCCCTGGAGCGGACGGTAGCGGATGGAGAAGCCTGGGAGATCCTGGCCCCCTTAGGCTCGGGGCTGGGCCTTTCCGGGGCTGAGCAGCAGCTGAAGCAGTTGGAGCTTTGCCGCCTGCGGCTGGCGGCGGCGGAGGAAGCGGCCCGGGGCAAGGAGCTGCAGTTCGGCAAAATCTGGCGCAGCATGGGCTGGGCGGCCGGGGCCCTGATCGTGCTGCTGATGATCTAGGAGGTTATTATGGAAGACGTATCGGTAATCTTTTTTTTGATGGCTCTGGCCATTGCCGTGACTATCCTGCATACCTTTCTTAAACAGGCCGGGCGGGACGAGTTCGCTTACCTGGCCCTGGTAGTGGGGCTGGCGGTGGGCCTGGTCAAGGTGCTCCCGGTGCTCCAGGCCTTATTCGACGGCGTACAGGCGGTGTTCAGCCTTTATGATTGAGGGGACTAAGCATGGAAATCTCCATCATCTGGGTGATCGCCCTGGGCCTCACCGCCACGGCCATGGCGGTTTTTCTCAAATCCAGCCGCCTGCCCACGGCGGCGCTGCTGGTGACCATGGCGGTGGGCGCGGTGGTGTTCATCCGCCTGCTGCCCTCCCTGTCCACCCTCTTCGACAGCTTTGGCCAAATCGGCCAGCTGGCCGGGGTGAACAAGACCTATCTGGCCCTGCTGCTGAAAATCATCGGCCTGGCTTATATCGCCGAGTTCGGGGCGCAGATCTGCCGGGACGCGGACCAGGGGGCCACGGCCCTGAAAATCGAGTTCGCCGCCAAAGTGGCCATCATGCTGCTGGCCCTGCCCATCCTGGCCGCTATTATCGATACGGTCTTATCCTTGCTTTCCTGATGCTGCTGCTCTGTCCCGGCCCGGCCTTTGCCGCCCCGGCGGAAGATGTGATCGGCCAGGAGCTGGATTTCAGCGGCCTGGAACAGGAGCTGGGGCAGCTGGATTCCTGGCTGGGCGGGGGGGAGGGCGGGATCTCCCTCTCGGAGATCTGGACGGACATCCGCCAGGGGGAAAGCCCGGATTGGCAAAGCCTGCTCCAGGCGCTGCCCCAGCTCTTCCTGGCCGAGGTGCTGCAATCCGGCGCGCTCCTGGCTCAGCTGCTGATTCTGGCCCTGCTGGCGGTGCTGCTGACCCTGCTGAAAGATAGCTTTGCCGGGGAAAGCGTGGCCTTGCTCTCCCGCTGGGTGGTCTATCTGCTGCTGATCGGCTTGGCCTTGCTGGCGGCGGAACCGGCTCTTTCCGGGGCCCGGCAGGCTATCGTCCGGCTTTCCGATCTGATGCTGGCGGTGCTGCCTTTGATGCTGCCCCTGCTGGCCGCTATCGGCGGCGTGGGCACGGTGAGCCTGATCAGCCCCTTGCTGCTGCTGGCCCTGAATGTACTGATGGGCGTGATGCGCCAGTTCATCTTCCCCCTGATTTATTATGCGGCTGTGCTCCGCCTGCTGGGGGATTTGGCTCCCCGCTTCCGCGTCAGCCAGATCGCCGGTCTGTTCAAGGATCTTGCCATAGGCACCATGAGTGTGCTGACCACTGTGTTCATGGCGGTGCTGTCCTTATCCGGCGTGGCCTCGGCCGCTTCCGACGGCCTGGCGATCAAGGCGGCCAAAACCGCGGGCAGCGCTTTTATCCCAGTGGTGGGGCGCACCCTGGCGGATGCCCTGGACAGCGTGCTGGCCACCGCCCTGCTGCTGAAAAACGGCCTGGGCCTGGTGGGCGCGGCGGCCATCCTGCTGATCTGCGCCATCCCCGCTTTGAAGCTGCTGGCCCAGGCCCTGCTGTTCCGCATTGCCGCCGCCCTGATCCAGCCCCTGGGGGACGAGGGCCTGGCCCAGGCGGTAGGGGGCCTGGGTAATTCCCTGATGCTGCTGTTCGCCGCCCTGGCCGTCTCCGGCCTGTTCGCTTTCTTTGCCCTGTCCCTCACAGTGCTGCTAGGCAATATCACGATGATGATGCGTTAAACCGGGCCGGGGTAAATTATAAAATATGTTATATGGATCATATGAGGTTGGTTATGGAAACCATTGCCCAATTGGTGCGGGATATCGCCGTTTTGGTTTTGCTGTTTGCCTTCTTGGAACTGCTGCTGCCGGAAGGGCGGCTCTCCCGCTTCATCCGCCTGGCCCTGTCCCTGCTCTTGGTGGCCTCGATTATGGGGCCCCTGATGGAATTGGCGGGGAAGGACGGCGAAACCCTGCTGCCGGAGATCGTCCCGGAGGCTGCGGACAGCACCCAGGACTATACGGAACAGGGCCAGAGGATCGCCGGCAGCCTGGCGGCGGATGCGGAGCAGCAGTATGCGGAAGGCCTGGCCCGGCAAATGGCTGCCCTGGCCCGCTTGCAGCCGGGGGTGGGCAAGGCGGCGGCCCGGGTGGAGGCTACGGAAAACGGGGCCCTGACCGGGGCGGAGCTTTATTTGCTGCCGGAGGAAGGGGCGGCGGAGGATCTCACCGACCAGGTGGGGGATTTTATCAGCAATTATTACGGCCTGAGCCGGGAGGCGGTGCAATGCTTCCTGGCAACGGAAATGGAGGAAGGAGCCGAGGATGGCGGATAAAGGTGCTGAACAAAAAGGCTGGCGTCAAAAATGGACGGGACTGGATCAGCGGGATCGCAAGCTTTTCCTCAAGCTGGGAGCCTTGCTGGTGCTGGGCCTGGTGCTGATGGCCTGGGCCAAAGGCAGCCAAGACGCAAAGGAGGATCAGGCCGCGGATCCGCCTGCCGCCAGCCTGAGCCAGCTTGCCGGAGAAAGGGATCTGGAAGCGCGCCTAGCTGAGCTGCTGGGCCAGGTGGAAGGGGCGGGCCAGGTCAGCGTGATGCTGCTCTATGAGGACAGCGGCGCGGCCGTTTATGCCCAGGAGCGGGATACCAGCACTGAAGCGGACGGCGAAGCCAGCGCCGCCAGGGACAGCAGCAGCCTGGCTCTGGCCGGGAACGCGCCGGTGCTGATCAAATCCGAACAGCCTCTGGTACGGGGGGTGGCGGTCCTGGCGGAAGGCGCCGGCGACCCTTTGGTGAAGGAGCGGCTTTACCTGGCGGTGCGCAGCTTATTAGGTATAAACGCCAGCCAGATTGCCATAATTGAAAAAGAGAGGAGCGAAACCAATGAAATTTACCGTTAAACGGGAGGACATCCGCCGGGCTTTGACCCCGGCCAAAACCGGCCTGGTCTTCTTTATGCTGTTTTGCGTGGCCATTATCGGCTGGAGCTGGCTCTCCGGCGGCCAGGCTCTGGAGGAGCCGGAGCAGGCGACCCTGTCCCCGGCGGATGCGGACGCTTTGCCCGGCCCGGATCAGGACGGCGCCGGACAGCCCGGGACAGAGGAGGATGCGGCCTCGGTTTCCGCCGCCTATTTCGCCGCTTACCGCATGGACAGGGAACAGGCCAGGGCGGAGGAGCTGGAACTGCTGCAGCGCATTATTGACGATCAGGGCAGTTCCCCCGCCATCCGGGAGGACGCGGAGCAGCGGCGGCTGGCCATTGCCGGCGCGGTGGAGCAGGAGGCGCGGGCGGAAAGCCTGCTGAAGGCCAAAAACTTTGGCGAAACTGTGGTAATGCTGGGCCAGGCCCAGGCCACGGTTATCGTGGCGGTGGAGATGGACGACCATAAGGCGGCGCAAATCGCGGAACTGGTGGATTCCGCCACCGGCTGCGGCTTTGAAAATGTGGTTATTGTCAACAGATAGGAAGTCTGATATAATAAAAGTCAATCTTAACGCCGGACCCCCGGCGCTTAAGGCGATAACGGGCAAAAGCCCGCCTCGAACATGGGAACCCCGACGCTGTGACGATACCATACCAAAGGAGGTAATGGCTATGACAGTGGAAACTGAAGAGAAAGTTGCTGAGAATACCCTGGAAGGAAACAGCCAAGGAACCGTTAAGATCGCATCGGATGTGGTGGCCACCATTGCCGGACTGGCAGCGGCGGATGTGCCCGGTATTGCCGGCATGAGCGGCGGCGTGGCCGGCGGCATTGCTGAGATGCTGGGCCGCAAGAACCTGACCAAAGGCGTGAAGGTGGATATTGTGGAGCAGTCTACCGTCATCGATATCTTTGCCATCGTGGAATACGGCGTGGCCATTGCCGAGGTGGCTAAGAAGGTGCAGAGCAGCGTCAAGGCCGCGGTAGAAAGCATGACCGGCCTGACCAGCGGCGCCGTCAACGTGCATATTCAGGGCGTCACCTTCCCCAAGTCGGATAAGCCTGAGGAATAACCCTGCCTGAGCAGATCATTATTGCGCCTGTCAAGGCGCGCGGGAGGATTTGGTATGGCTGGATTTAGACGCGTGATTGCTTTCTTCTGGGGGGTTGTGCTGCTGGCGGTTTCGGCAGGCATTGCCGTTTGCCTGGTGAACCACCGCATCGCCCAGGTGGTGGTGGATTTCGTGGACCGCTGCTTCCTGTATAATCTGCAGCTGTCCTTCCTTGAAAGCCGTAACCTCTGGTGGCCTATCCTCATCGGCGTCGTCCTATTTTTACTGGGCCTGCTGTTTATCATCGCCGCTTTCAAGAGAAGACGCCAGATCAAGCAGGTGGAGGTTTTCGCGGCGGACGGTGGCTCAGTCCATATCAGCGTTGCCGCTGTGGATAATGTGGTGCGCAAGGCCGCGGCTTCCGTCCCCGGCGTCCGTAATATCAACAGCAAGCTGCAGATGGGCCGGGACGGACTCCGGATCGGGCTGGACATCACCCTGCCGCCGGATGTGGCGGTGCCGGTAATCAGCGCGGAGGTACGCCAGCAGGTGGCTTATCAGCTGGAAACCATTATCGGCATTCAGGCCAGGGATATCAGCGTGGTGGTGGGTAATGTGGCGGTGGAGAAATCCGCTGCCCGGCCGGCTGCGTCTGTGGGGGTGATCGGGGTCATGCCCCCGGCCCAGCCCGGCCCCTCTGCTCAAGGGGTTTCAGCCGCTGCCGAGGCTGTGATGGAACCTGTGGGCGAAGCGCCGGTTCCGGAAGAACCGTCGCCGGCCTCTGCTACGGAGGAGGTACAGGATCGTGGACTTGAATAAAACGACCATCGCGGAGTTGTGGCGCCAGCATAAATGGGCGATTATCCTGGCTCTGCTGGGCCTGATCTTTGCTTTGTTCGTCATCAGCTATGGATTTTTCAAAGCCTTGTTTATTTACATTTGCGTGGCTTTGGGGATCATGGTCGGCGTCTACCTGGATCGCCGGGTGGATGTAAAAACCAAAGTCGAGGACTTTTTCAGCAATGATAAATAAGGAAGGCGTAACCCCCAACAGGGAAAGCCAGAGTAAGCATAAAGAGGACAGGAACACCAACCGGGAAGGCAAAACCGTTACCTTTACCCTGACAACGCCCTTGACCCAGGAGGAGGAAGCCCGGGAAAAGGCGATTATTGAGGCGAAGCTGGCCAAGGACGAGGCCCGGGCCCAGGCTGCCGCCGCCAAGGCAAAGCAAGAGGCGCTCAGCCTCAATGCGGCCTTGTTCCGCGCCTTAAACGCGGAGGATTTTGCCGGGCTCTCCCATACCCCCCGCCGCCGGGCCAGGGAAGCGGCGTTGCTGATGCTGTTCCAGGTGGAAGTGGGGGGCTCCGGCTGGGATATGGCCGCTGGAATACTGGAAATGGCGGAGATCAAAGGCTCTAACGCCGCTTTTGCGCTGGAGCTGGCCCAGACCGCTTATAGCCGCCGGTTGGAAAGCGATGCTTTGCTGGCGGCATACGCCCAGGAATGGGATGTGGCCCGCTTCTCCCCGGTGGATCGGGCGGTGCTGCATCTGGCTGTGCCGGAATTGCTGGCAGCGGCCGCCGACGGCAGCATCGTGATCAATGAGGCCATTGAGCTGGGGAAGAAGTTCGGTTCGGAAGAGAGCGGGCCTTTCATCAACGGCATTCTGGATCATATCCTGAAGGATAGGCAGGCGCCGGAAAGCCCTGAAACAGGACTGGGTTAAAATGATCTTAGGTATTGATACCAGTTGTTATACCACATCCATTGCTTTTGTGGATGAAGAGGGCCGTCTGCTCCAGGAGTTCAGACGGCCCTTAACAGTAGCCCAAGGTGAACGGGGCCTGCGCCAGAGCGAAGGCCTGTTTTGCCATGTGAAGCAGCTGCCGGAGCTGATGGAGGCGGCGGCCGCCTGCCCGGAACTGCAGGGGCGGCGGCTGGCGGCTGTGGCGGTTTCCAGCCGCCCCCGGCCCGCGGCCGGTTCCTATATGCCGGTGTTCCTGGCCGGGGAAAGCCTGGCCCGTTCCCTGGCTGCCGGCCAGCAGCTGCCTCTGTATCGTTTCAGCCATCAGGAGGGGCATATCCGGGCTGCCCTCTATTCCCTGGGGCTGGATTGGCCGGATCCCTTTATCGCCTTGCACCTTTCCGGCGGCACCGGGGAAATCCTGCGGGTAACCCGGGCTGGCCCTGGGTATGCTATCACGGTGATCGGCGATTGCGATCTGCCGCCAGGGCAGTTTGTGGACCGGGTGGGCCAGGCCTTAGGCCTGCCCTTTCCCGCGGGGCCCCATTTGGATCAGCTGGCCCGGACTGCTCAAAGCCGGGCTTTCCGCTTAAGCGGGTCGGTGAAGGGTTTACGAATCTCCTTCTCCGGCCCGGAAGCTGCCGCCCAGCGGGCCATTGCCCAGGGGGTGGCCCCGGCGGAGCTGGCGGCGGCGGTTTTTGATAATATTGGCAAAAGCCTGGCTAAGGCTATTGCCGCGGCCAGGGCCGAAACCGGCCTGGAGCGGGTCCTTTTAAGCGGCGGCGTGGCTGCCAGCGCCTGTCTCCGGCACTATCTGGCCCGGGAAGGGGTCTGCTTCGGCCAGCCCCGCTTCTCCGGGGACAATGCCCTGGGCATTGCCTGCTTGGGCTGGGCAGCCTGGCGGCAGGACAAGGCATAAGGGGAAAGGAGCGCAAAAATGACGACACCAGCGGCAAGTCAGTTGAAGGAAATCTATTTGGCAGGGGGCTGTTTCTGGGGCGCGGAAAAATACTTCTCCCTGGTAACGGGCATTGTGGCCACAGAGGTGGGCTATGCCAACGGCCATACGGCAAACCCCAGTTATGAGGATGTCTGCCGCCGGAATACCGGCCATGCGGAAACCGTGCGGCTGCGCTATGATCCGGAAGTCATCAGCCTGGATTTTATCCTCCGTCTTTATTTCGATGTGATCGACCCGCTGTCCAAAAACCGCCAGGGCCATGATGTGGGCAGCCAATACCGCACCGGCATCTATTATACCGACCCGGCGGACGCGGAAATCGTCAGCGCCGCCTTGGGGGAGCTGCAAAAAAAGTACCGGCAGCCTTTGGCCGTGGAGGCTTTGCCCCTGGAAAACTATTATCCGGCAGAGGATTATCATCAGCAATACCTGGATAAGAATCCCGGCGGCTATTGCCATATCAACGGGGATAAATTCCGCAAAGCAGAGCAGGCCAAGGATCATCGCCTGGCCTACCAAGCCCAAAGCCGGGAGGCGCTGAAAGCGGTTCTGGATCCCCTGGCCTATGAGGTGACTCAGAACAATGCCACCGAGCCCCCCTTCCGCAATGCTTACCATGACCATTTCGCGGAAGGCGTCTATGTAGATATCACCACCGGGGAGCCGCTGTTTTCTTCCCGGGACAAGTTCGATGCCGGCTGCGGCTGGCCCAGCTTCAGCCAGCCCCTGGATCCGGCGTCCCTGGCAGAGCTAACGGACAACAGCCATGGCCTGGGCCGGGTGGAGGTGCGGAGCCGCATCGGCGACGCCCACTTGGGCCATGTGTTCCCGGACGGCCCCAAGGAGCGGGGCGGGCGCCGCTATTGCATCAACAGCGCGGCCCTGCGCTTTATCCCCAGGGAGAAAATGGCTGAGGAAGGCTACGGTTATTTGTTGAAGCAGGAAAAATAGCCGCCCGCTTTGGCCCAGGTGTGGACCTAGCCGGAAGGACCCGACGCCCTTCCGGTTTTTTCTGGGGCTGAACGGCGGCTTCTAAAAAAAGGAAACCAGGGTAAAAAAGAGAATAGAGTGTATAACGGGGAAAAGGAGGTTGGCCGTTAGCCCCTGTTTTTTCCTGAGTATAGGGTTCCGGCTTATGGCCGGGGCGACCAAGACGCGCCGCCTAAGGTTTTGGTAAAAGGAGGTTATTGAAGTTGAAGCTTTTCCGAACAGGCGTCATCAGCCTGGCACTGATGTTACTGCTGTCCTGGCCCCTGACGGTACTGGCCGCTGCCGGCGGCGCCGGGGACAGCCAATATAGCAATACGGCCCTGCTTACGGACAACCTGTCTTATACCAATACCATTTACCAGCTGGCAGGGGCCGGCCGGGTGGAAAGCTTTATGCTGGCCCTGGAACCAAGGGGCAGCGTACGGCCGATCATCCTTTCCTGTGATACGGTATACGGGGGCATGACCGTTGATACCCTGGTCGAATACGCGGAAAGCCAGGGCTATAATGTGCTGGCCGCGGTGAATTCGGATTTCTTCGGCGGCAATGGCGTGCCCTTTGGCCCGGTGGTGGAGGACGGGGTCTACAAATCCAGCGCCGAGGGCCGTTCCATCATCGGCTTTGACCAGGACGGCCAGGCCTTTATCCGCGAATCCTCCGATATCATCCTGGAGCTGGAGAACCAGGAGAACGGGGCCAGCTTTGCCATTACCCATTTCAATAAAAACCGCTATAACCAGTACGGCCTCTACCTGTACAGCTCAGCCTTTTCCACCGTTTCCACCCGCACCGGCACCGAGGGGTGGATGGTGCGCCTGCGGATCCTCAAAGGGGATCTGACCCTGGGCGGCCAGATGAAGCTGGAAGTGGCGGAGCTGATCAGCGGCAAGGAAGCCGTGCCCATTGGCGACGATTATTTGATCCTTACCGCGGACGCCACCTCCAACCTGGAGCATGTTTTCCAATCCTTTGCCCAGGGCGACCGGGTGACCCTGAACATCACTTGCGACGACGACCAATTGCAGGAAGCGGCCTGGGCTTGCGGCGCCGGGGATATCCTGGCTGAGAAGGGCCGTCTCACCGACAGCTCCGGCTGGGACAGCCTGATCAACGGCCGCCATCCCCGGACGGCGGCGGGTATCCGTGCCGACGGCAGCCTGGTGCTGTATGTGGCGGATGGGCGGCAAAGCGGCCATTCCGCCGGTTTGACCATGGCAGAGGTGGGCGAGGAACTGCTGGCACAGGACTGCGAGACTGTGGTGAACCTGGATGGGGGCGCTTCCTCCGCCATGTCCCTGCGTTTGCCCGGGACCAGCAGCGCCCAGGTGGTGAATATTCCCGCCGGCGGCCAGCACCGCTGCGCCACCTATATCCTGCTGGTTACGGACGAGCGGGCCAATGGCCGGGCCCAGCGGGTCTTTTTGAAGGAGGACGGCAGCCTAGTGCTGGCCGGTTCCACCATTGCCCTGAGCTTTGCCGCCATGGATCAGGCTTATCTGCCGGTTGATCCCGGCTATGTGCTGGCGGATAGCGGCGGCCTGGGCCAGATCTCCGGCAATTGGTATCAGGCCGGGCTGAAAGCCGGGGTGGACACGGTCAGCCTGAACAACGGCGCCGCTACCGGCAGCGGCTTCCTGCATATCACCACGGAGATCAGCGGCCTCAGCGTCAGCCTGTCTGGCAGCAGCCAGCCCCTGGCCAAGCTCCGGCTGAAAGCCGGGGAAAGCGCGGCCCTCAGCGCCTCCGCCACCTACCTGGGCCGGGAGGTGCTCTGCAGCGCCCAGGCCTTCAGCTATAATGTCCTGGGGGAGGTGGGCCTGGTCACGCCCGAGGGGGTTTTCACGGCCGGGGCTGTGCCCGGCGCCAAGGGCGCCCTGGTGGTTTCCGGCTACGGCGTCAATACCAGCGTTGAGGTGAGCGTGCTGGCGGATTTCCAGGATATTAAGAACCACTGGGCGGAAAGCCAGATCAATGCCTTGGCAGCGGCGGGGGTGGTCACAGGCGTCACCGGCACCGCTTACGCGCCGGCCCAGCAGATCCGCCGGGGCGATTTCATTCTGATGCTGTACCGGGCAGCCGGAGAACCCGTCCTGTCCTCTTTCGGCAATTTCAGCGATGTGGATCCGGACCGCTATTATTCCAACGCCATCATCTGGGCCGGCAGCCAGGGCATTGCCAAAGGGGATGAGCAGGGCCGCTTCCGGCCGGACGCCAACCTCAGCCGGGAGGAGGCCATGACCTTTGTCTGGCGGGCCATGAAAGCCGCGGGCAAGGCCGGGGCTGAGCCCACGGCGGAAGAAGCGGAAGCGTTGCTGTCCCAGTTCAGCGATATCGGTTATCTGGCGGAATATGCCCGGATCCCGGCGGCAGCCCTGGTAAAAGCCAATATTATCAGCGGCGATGCCGGCCGGCTGGGCCCGGCCGCTTACTTAACCCGGGCGGAAATGGCGAAAATCCTCTGCCTGGCCTGGGGCATTGAATAAAGCCTATAAATGATATGAATTCTCAATATTGACAAATGTCCGGCCATACCGTAATATGGTGGGTAAGGGCTGCGGGAACAGGCCGGATCTCCCTGGAGAAACGGCTGAACTCCAGCCAACCCGGGATTTTCATTTGCACAAGGACTGTTGACGGCTCAACAGCTTGATCAAAAAAGGAGGTAAGTGATATGGAATCCAATCGTTTTTTCATCTGCAGGATTTGCGGCAACCTGATCGGCATGGTACATAATTCCGGCGTACCCATGATCTGCTGCGGCGAGGAAATGGAGGAACTGAAACCCAATACGGTGGACGCCAGCCAGGAAAAGCATGTGCCCGTAACCGCCACTTGCTGCGATAACCAGGTGAAGGTCACCGTGGGCTCGGTTGCCCATCCCATGGTGCCTGAGCATCATATCGAATGGATTTACCTGGAAACCGAGAAGGGCGGCCAGCGTAAAGGCCTGAAGCCTGGGGAAGAGCCCGTGGCTGAATTCGCTGTGCTGGATGATAAGCCCCTGGCGGCTTATGCCTATTGCAATTTACACGGCCTCTGGAAAGCTGATTTGTAACACAAACGCCGAAACAAAAGGCCCCTGCTCGGTGCAGGGGCCTTTTTTATTTAAGGTAAAGAGAAGCGAACCTATCCGGTTATCTGGCGGCAAAGTAAGCTTCTGTGCCGAGAAACAGGGCCCAGGCCACCTGCCACTGATAGGCGGAATCCATCAGCAGGGCTTCCTCTTCGCTATTGGAAAGGAAGCCCATTTCGGCAATGGCCGCGGGGCAGCTGATATTTTTCAGCAAATAGGAATCCGGATGCTTCAGCGCCAGGCGCTCGGTGTTGGCCAGCTCCGCGGTGAGGCTGTCCTGCAGGGCTTTTGCCAGCAGTTGGCCTTCTTCATTGCCGGTCTGGAAAAACACCTGGGCTCCATGCTGGCTCCGGCTGCTGACAAAGCTGTTGCAATGCAGGCTGATAAAAGCGTCCGCCCCCGCCTCCTTGGCGATGAAGACCCGGGAAGCCATATCCGCGGCCTTGGTTTCCGCCAGAGCCTCTCCATCCTCCCGGGTCAGCGTGACCAGGGCCCCGGCCTGGCGCAGGTATTCCGCCAGCTTCAAGGCTACGGAAAGGTTGATCTCCTGCTCCACGGAGCCGCCCTGGCCCTGCATGCCCGGATCCCAGCCGCCGTGGCCCGCGTCGATGACGATGCTGCGGCCAAAAAGGGCCGGGGCCAGGGCCTCTGCCGCGGCGCCGCCCATGGCGGCCTTAGCGGAAAGGAGCAGGGCCAGGATCAGCAGGATCAGCAGCAGCCGGCCTGGAGACGGCAGATTGAGCATAGTGATGGTACGGCGCATAACAAGCCCCCTTATATTGGTTCAACATAACATATGCGGCAGTCCTGGTTCATAGAATTAGCCAGAGGAAAAGGAGGTAATTGCTATGCGTATGCTCTATTTGAGCCGGCGGGCTTTAAGGCTGGCCGGTATCTATGCCGCGGCTGTGGCCCTGCTGCTGGCAGGCGCCGGCCTGTTTTTGCCAGTCAGCCAGGAAGTCCTGGCTGAGCCTTACCGCTCCGGCCCGGCGGAATCATCCATGGTGTCTTTAGCCGTTAATGTGGATTGGGGCGGCGAGTATATCCCCCAGATGCTGGAGATTCTGGATGAATACGGTGTCAAGGCCACCTTTTTCCTGACCGGGCGCTGGACAGATAGTGAACCGAAGCTGGCCAAAGCCATCCTCGAGGCCGGGCATGAGATCGGCAATCATGGCTATAGCCATACCAGCCCCAATGCTTCCAGCGTCGAGGAGATCGTCCATGAAATAGAGCGTACCGCCCAATCGATCAAAGAGGCCACCGGCGCGGACACCCGGCTTTACGCGCCGCCCTCCGGCGAAAGCGAAGCCCATGTGGTGCAGGCGGCGGAGCAAGCCGGGCATTATACCACGCTGTGGTCTATCGACACCATTGATTGGCAGCGGCCGGAGCCGGAAGTTATCGTGGAGCGGGTGGTCAGTAAAATCCACGGCGGCGCCATCATCCTGGCCCATCCCATGGATACAACACTCGTTGCGCTGCCGCAAATCATCGAACAATTACAGGCAAAGGGGTATCATTTTGTTACGGTCAGCGAAAATCTTGGTTTGTAGCCTGCTGGCCTGGGCTTGGTTCAGCCAGCCTGCCCTGGGCCTGATCCCGGATGGGGAAAAAGTCTACGACGTCTCAGCCCCCCGCTCCGATGCCCTGGCCAGCGTGCTGATGGAGGCGGAAAGCGGGCAGCTGCTGTTTTCGGAAAACGGGGAAACCCCGCTGCCGCCGGCTTCCACCACGAAAATTCTCACCGCCTTGCTGGCCTTGGATATGACGGATGATTTGGAAGCTACCTATATTGTCAGCCCGGCCGCGGCCGGGGTGCCGGAATGCAGCGCCAATTTGCGGGCCGGGGAAAGCCTGAGCCTGGCCGACCTGCTCCAGGGCGCTTTGGTGCATTCGGGCAATGACGCTTGCTATGCCGTTGCCGAGGCCATCGCCGGCAGCGAGCCCTTTTTTGTGCATTGGCTGAATATGAAAGCAGCGGCCCTGGGCGCTTACAGCGTGCATTTTACCAATACCAATGGCCTGCCCGACGCGGAACATTTGATCAGCGCTGAGGATTTGGCCTTGATCACCGCTTATGCCCTGAACCATGACTTCTTCCGGGAAACCGTGGACAGCAAATATGCCGCTATCGGCGAGGACGGGCATTACCGCCGCTTTCAGAATACCAATAAGCTGCTCTGGCAGGACGAGGATATCATCGGCGTAAAAACCGGCACCACCGACGCGGCCGGCTCCTGCCTGGTGGCTGCCTATCAAAAAGGCGCGGCCTGCTATATCAGCGTAGTGCTGAACAGCCATGACCGCTACGGCGAATGCTACAGCCTGCTGCGCTACGCGGAGGAAAACTACATCCGGGTGGTCATGGCCGAGCCGGGCCAGGCCCTGGCTTATGCCAACGGCCGGATGCTCTACGCCGCCTCCCGGCTTAGCGCTTTTATGGAGCGGGAGCAGGCCCGGGATCTGAGCCTGGCTTGGGATATCGATCCCCAAGGGGAAAAGGGCAGCCTGACCCTGCTGGACGGCGGCGGCCGGGAACTGGCTGCCATTCAATTGACCCCGGAACCGCCCTTGGTCAATTAAGCTAAGCCCCTTGACCATCGTGAATTGCGGGGGAAGATAAAAGGTATTTGTCGGAAGGCGACGAATTAACTGTAATGCCTAAAATCCCGGAAGCCGGCCGGATCAGGCGGGAATATCCTGCCGGGGCCGGGCGGATAATAGGATCAGGGCTGCAGGGCCTGGCCGGACGCCGCTTCAAAGCGTCCGCCGCGGCTTTAAAAACCAATGGAGCTGACAAAATGCCTGAAAAATTCGTTCTTTCCTCTGGTATGCGGGTGGTGGCGGAATATATGCCCCATTTGCGTTCGGTGAGTACCGGCCTGTGGATCAAGGCCGGTTCCGCTTATGAAGCCCCTGAGCTGGCCGGTGTCTCCCACTTCCTGGAACATTTGCTGTTTAAAGGGACGGAAAGCAGAAGCGCCCTGGATATCGCCACGGCCATGGACAGCGTAGGGGGCGTGCTGAACGCCTTCACCGGCAAGGAGCATACCTGCTACTATACCCGCTGCCTGGACGAGCATTTCCAAACCTCCCTGGCCCTGCTCTCGGATATGTTTTTCCATTCCCTGCTGGATCCGGTGGAGCTGGACCGGGAGCGGAACGTGATCCTGGAAGAGATCAAGATGTACGAGGATACCCCGGATGAACTGGCGGTGGATCTGTTTGCCAGGGTGATCTGGCCCAGCCATAGCTATGGCCGGGCCGTGGCCGGTACCATAGAGAGCGTCTCCGGCCTGAGCCGGCAGACCGTGTACGATTATTGGAAGCGCGCCTACAGCCCGGCCAATACCGTGCTTTCCGTGGCCGGGAATATCCGGCCGGAGACGGTGGCGGCCCTGGCTGAGGAATCCTTCGGCAGCTGGAGCGGGGAAATCGCGGCCAGCCTGGCCCCGCCGGTGGCGGCCTCCGGCCAAAACGCGGTGGTCAAGGATATTGAGCAGAACCATATCTGCCTGGGTTTCCCAGCCGTATCCCTCAATGATCCGGATTATTACGCGGTGAATATCATCGTCAACGCCCTGGGCGGCGGGGCCAGTTCCCGGCTGTTCCAGGAAGTCCGGGAAAAACGGGGCCTTTCTTATTCCGCCTATGCCTTTGTGGAATGCCTGTCCGCCGCCGGCTTTATCATGGCCTATGCCTCTGCCCAGCCCAGCAGCAGCCCGGAATTGCTGGAGGTGATGGCGGGCGAGTTCCGCCGCCTGCGGCAGCAAGGCCTGTCCCCGGAGGAGATCAGGAAAAGCAAGCAACAGCTCCAGGGCAGCCTGCTGCTGTCCCAGGAGAACAGCTCCAATCTGATGAGCAGCTATGGCAAAAGCGAGCTGTCCCTGGGCCGGGTGCAAACCGCGGAAGAGCGGGCGGAACGGCTGATGCAGGTGACGGAAGCGGATATCAGCCGGGGCATTGCCCGGATCACCGCCCCGGCGGGCCTGACCCTGGCCCAGGTGGGGCCTGCCCCCCTGGAGGTGCGTTTAGAGGATTATTGCTGATGGCGGCGCTGAAGATCAAAACCCTGCCCCATTTTAGCGGCCTGGCCTTGCCCGCTTATCAAAGCGAAGCCGCCGCCGGCCTGGATTTGCCCGCGGCTGTGGCAGAACCCTTGGTCCTTCCTCCGGGAGGCTGGGCCCGGGTTCCCACGGGCTTGAGCCTGGAATTGCCCGAGGGTTATGAAGGCCAGGTCCGGCCCAGAAGCGGCCTGGCCGCCCGCCATGGCGTCACGGTGCTGAACAGTCCCGGCACCATTGATCAGGATTACCGGGGCGAAGTCCAGGTGCTGCTGATCAATCACGGAACCGAGCCCTTTATTGTGGAGCGGGGCCTGCGCGTCGCCCAGCTGGTGGTGGCGAAAGTCGAGCGGCCCAGCCTCTGCCTGGCCCAGGATTTGAGCGAGACGGAGCGGGGCCCGGGGGGTTTCGGCAGCACCGGCAGCCTCTGATATGACATATTTCCGCAGCCTTGGCCGTATAATGAGTTGAGGTGAAAGCCATGCGCTTATCGGAATTTGCGGAAAAACGGATCATTAATGTATTCGACGGTGAGATCCTGGGCTTGGCCGGTGATTGCGACCTGGTCATCGACGCCGACAGCGGCCGGATACTGGAAATCACCGTGCCGCCTTCCCGGGGCCTTTCCGGCAATGGGCGGCGGCAGTTGAATATCCCCTGGGAAGCGGTGAAAAAGGTGGGCGCGGAAGTGATCGTGGTGGATATCGACGACGGTTCCGGCATTTTCTACCGCTGATGCTTGCCTTAGACCGGCAAGACCGGGGGAAAAGCGGGGGCGGCTTTTGTCCGGCCCCGGGTATTGCCTTGTGGTGGGGAAAGCCTGCCCGATCATTATCAACACAAGTGATGGAGGAGAAAATGAGCATCAGAATTTTAGTGACCGGAGCTGCCGGAAAAATGGGCCGCGCCATGGCCGCCGGCATCCTGCGGGAGGAAGATATGGCCCTGGCGGCGGCCGTAGACATCCAGCGCCTGGGCGAGGATATCGGCGAGCTCTCCGGGGGCGCTCCTTGCGGCGTCCTGGTGGAAGAGGATTTGCAGGCAGCCCTGGAGCGGGTACAGCCCGACGTGATGCTGGAATTCACCAGCCCGGCCACGGTTTATGCCAATACCAGGCTGGCTTTGGCGCTGAAAACCCCGGTGGTGGTTGGGGCCAGCGGCATGGGCCCGGCGCAGCTGCGGGAGGTGGAGGCCCTGGCGAAAGCCTATAATACCCCGGTTTTCGTCGCCCCCAATTTCGCCATCGGCGCGGTGCTGCTGATGCGCTTCGCCGCCGAGGCCGCCCGTTATATGCAGGGCTATGAGGTGCTGGAGATCCATAATGACAAAAAGGCCGACGCCCCTTCCAGCACGGCCATATATACCATGAACTTAATGGAGCAGCAGCGGGCCGGCATTGCCCAGGGCGCGGCCAACAGTGCGGAAACGGTACCCGGCTGCCGGGGCGGCCTGCATGCCGGGGCCCGGGTGCATAGCCTGCGCCTGCCCGGGGTGGTGGCCATCGAAGAAGTGCTGTTCGGCGCGGAGGGCCAGAACCTATCGCTACGTCATGAATCCATCAGCCGGGACAGCTTTTTCCCCGGGGTGGCCATGGCCCTGCGCCAGGTCAGGCAGCTGCCCCCCGGCCTGACCCTGGGCCTGGAAAAGCTGATGTGGCCGGATTGAGCAGCCGGAAAGCCTTTGCTGAGCAAAACCGTATCAACATAAAAAAGAGAAGGCCCAGGCCTTCTCTTTTTGCTTTCCCTTGTCCGGCCGGCCTATTTAGGCTCCTGGCTGACGGTTGCCGGGCTTACGCCGGCGAATTCATAAGTTCCGGGCTGGGCCAGGGGGATCTCCACCTTTTCCGCCTGGCGGATGGTGGGATAGACCCCGTAGAGCGTGGTCAGATTATCAATGATGCCGCCGGGATAATCCAGCCCCTTGGCCAGGGTTTGGGCATTCCCCACCGCCTTGATGATGATGGGGTAGAGCAGTTCTTCCCCATCCACGGTGATGACGGAATGGCTGACGCTCTCATAGGTTTGGGTGGTTTCGTCAAAAACCTCATTGAAGCGGGCCTGCTCACTGATTTGGGTGCGGGAGGTGAAGCGGGTGTCGTTGATGGAGACTGCCTCGGCGCCGCTGACAAAAAGCTCATTGACAATATCGATCAGGTCATAATACATCAGGTAGGATTCGCCGGTGATCTGGATGACCAGGCCCGGGCCCTGCACAGCGGTATCCCCCAGGACGATCTGGAGATTGGCGATGCGACTGCTCATGGTGGCGAACAGGCTTTCGCCGTTTTCCACCAGGGCCTGGCTTTCCGCCAGCTCGCTTTTTAAGGCAGCCAATTCCGCTTCCAGGGCCTGCTTATTGTCATTGCCGCTTTTGATGATCAAGGCCAGGTTGGCGGTGCTCTCATTCACCAGGGAGCCGCTTTCGCTATGGGTATAATATTGGGCGGCCAGCAGCAGGCCGAAGGCCAGGAAGACCAGGGTCAGGGGTAATTGCCACAGCAGGTCGCGGTGTCTCAGCGTCTTCATGACCGTTATTCCGTCTCCTTGTTCAGGTAGTCCAGGGCCAGCAGTTCCTTCTTCCGGGCCAGCTTTTCCCGATGCTGGAAGATCAGGCCATGGCGGATGGCGCCGATATTCTTAAAGATGCGGATGCCGAAGGCGATCACCGCCGCCAAATATAAATCCAGGCCCAGCATATCCCCAAGCCAGGCCAGGGCCGCGGCCAGGATCGTATTGACAAAGAAGCCGGAGATGAGGATATTGGCGTCGAAATCCTTTTCCAGCACTGCCCGCCAGCCCCCCAGCAGGGAGTCCAGGCCGGCCAGCACGGCGATGGCCAGATAATTGGCATAGACAATGGGAATACTGAAGGAGAAGATCGCGCCCAGCAGCAAGCCGACCACCAGGCCGAGAATGGGTAACCACATACGCTTATTCCTCGCTTTGGCTGTAATTTATCGTGTAAGCGCCGGTATAGGCCGGCACCGTTACCGTGGCGGAGCTGGTGTATTTGACCGGGATATTGCTGTAGATCAGGTATTTGTAGCGGCCGGAATTGGACAGGGCCGCCGAGAGGGCCTCAATATCGCCAATGGCCCGGATCTCGTAAGGCGGGGCCAGGCGGGAAGCATTGACCAGGATCACCGTGCCCACGCAGCGGATGGCGGTGCTGTCCACCACCCGGATATCATTGACGGAGATCGCTTCCGCCACGCCGGCAATGGCCCGGATCAGGTAGAGGATATCCCTATCATGCACGATATAGCTGGCCGCGTTATAGGTGGAAGGATTGTTTTTCTGGGCCAGCTCCGCGCCGACGGAATTATCGTCCAGGGTGATGACCAACCCCTGGCCGACCATTTCCATCAAACCGGCACGGGCGTTCAGCTCGGCCAGGGTTTCGCTCATGGCGCTGGTCAGGGCCTGATCCTCCGCCTGGTTGGCCTGGACTTCTTCGATCCTGGCCCGGGTGCTTTTGATCTCAGCCTGCAAAGCGGCGGTTTCGCTTTCCATATTTTCAATGTAAGTGATCAAATCAGCCGTATCCTTATCCACCTTCACCTCAGCCGCTTTGTTGGTATTGATCGCCATCATGATCATAATACCCAACAAGAGGGAGATGAAGGTCAGAAACAGCGTATTCCTTTGCCAGCGGGCGCTGTGATAGCTCACGTTTATCCTCCGTTGTTCAGGTAGGGCCGGCTTGGGCAGGCCGCCAGGGCTTGCGGGCCAAGGGCTGCTCCCGGCCCGGGCAAAACCAGCCGCCCGGCCGCCGGACCGCCCCGGCAGGGTCAAAAAATCACATGTATAGTATACCACAACTTGGCGGAAAAGCCAGTATAAAAACCTGGGCGCCGCAGAGAATTTAGGCCCCGGCTTTCCTCTGTAAAGGTTTTTTTCAGCCTTCGTCGAAGTGTAAAAGGTAATAATTCTGGCCGGGGAACCCTATTAGAACAAGGAGGAGTGGCTTTGCTGTTTCCGTCTATGGCCGAATGGTCGGCCTGGAATTATATCTCGGCAGTATTTGATATCGCCATTATGGCCTATGTGATCTACAAATTCCTGCTGCTGATCAGAGGCACCCGGGCGGTGCAGCTGCTGAAGGGCATTTTTGTGCTGTTCATCCTGGCCATCATCAGTGAAAAGAGCGGGCTCCATGCCTTAAGCTGGGTTCTGGATCAATTCTGGGCCGTACTGTTCGTGGCCTTGGCCGTGATTTTCCAGCCGGAGCTGAGAAGGGCACTGGAGCGTATCGGCCGGGGCAATGTATTTTTCTCAGGCAGAGCCAATACCCTCTCCTCCGGCGACCTGGCACATTTAATAGACGAAATAACCGAGGCAATGGTTTCCTGCGCCAAAACAAAAACCGGCGCCCTATTGGTGATCGAAAGGGAGACCGGGCTTTCGGATTATATCGAAACCGGCATCAAAGTGGATGCGGAGGTCACCAGCGCCCTGCTGGTAAATATCTTCGTGCCCAATACGCCCATGCATGACGGGGCTACCATTATCCGGGGGGACCGGGTGGCGGCGGCGGCCTGCTTCCTGCCTTTGTCGGATAATCCTTATATCAGCCTGTCCCTAGGCACCCGGCACCGGGCCGGCATCGGCGTCACCGAGGTTTCCGACTGCGTCACCCTGATCGTTTCCGAGGAAACCGGGGCCATTTCCCTGGCCCAGGAGGGCAAGCTGATCCGCCATCTGGATGAAAAGCAGATGCGGGAAATGCTCAGCAGCGAGCTGTCCCAGGTGCGGGAAGGGCATTTGCCTCTGAGAAGGGCGGGTGGCGATGATGAATAGCTGGCTGCGTGATTTCTGGTCCCTGTCCATCTGGCAGCCGCCCCGCTTCATCGGCTTCCGCATTTGCGCCGTGCTGATCGCCATCCTGATCTGGATCTATGTGATGGTGACGCAGAATTCCTTTACCGAAGACACCTTCACCGTGCCCATAGAAATACGCAATCTCAGCGCCGAGCTGGCCATCCCTGAGATCAACCGGCAGGTTTCCGTGCGGGTCCAGGGCAATTCCAATGATATCCGCCAGCTTTCCGGCAAGGATATCGAGGCTTATATCGATTTTGAGGGTGTTTCCCAGGGCGAGGCTTCCCTGCCGGTGATCGTGGTGCCGCCGGAGGGGATCACCCTGGTTTCCCAAACCCCGGCCAGCATGGACTTTGTGCTGGAAGCGGTGGTCAGCGATAGCTATGATCTGCTGGTGCAGGTCTCAGGGGAGCTGGCGGAAAACTATACCCTGCTGGATCCGGTGCCTGACCCCAGTATGATTACCCTTTCCGGTTCGGAGGATAATATCCGCAAGGTGCAGACCGTATTCGTGGCCGCGGATGTGACTGAGCTGGCGGAGAATTATAATCAGCGGCTGGCCGTGGAAGTGCTGGACGCCAACGGCAATAATATCAGCGACGCCTTCACCATCAGCCCGGCCACGGTCAGCGTGTTGATTCCCGTGGTGTTCGAGCAGCCGGATAAGAGCCTGGCCGTCCGGGAAGTGCTGGTGGGCGAGCCGGCCCTGGGCTATCAGGTCAGCCGGGTGGTGGTACAGCCTGCCACGGTGAAGGCCTTTGGCGATCTGGATGTGCTGAATGATCTCTATTACCTGGAAACCGCGCCCCTGGATGTGAGCGGTTTGAAAAAGACCGCCAGCATGACCGCGACCATACAGCATGGCAATAATATCACCCTGTCCCTGGAAACCGTGACCGTGGTGGTACAGATCGAGCCGGTGGCCACCCGGGAATTCCAAAAGAGCCTGCATTATGCGGAGAACCTGGCCGAGGGCCTGCTCTGCGATATCGCGCCCCTGGATCTGGTCATTACCGTGGCTGGGCCGGATACTTATATCAATTCCGTAGCAGCCGGGGATGTGGTGCCTTATCTGGATTTCACCGGCATCAGCGGCCCCGGCGTTTATACGCTGCCGGTTTCCGTAAACCTGCCCGCCAATATCTCCCTGGTCAATGTGAGCCCGGCCATGGTGGAGGTGGAAGTCACCGCGCCGGATAACGGCGAGCCCATAGAAGGGGAAGACCTGCCTGAAGCGGAGGGGCTGCTATAAATGGGCATGGTGCGCATCAGCCATTTACAGCTGCCCTTAGCCGGCCTGGACAGCCGGGAGCGGGAAAAGCAGGCGCTTTATCAGGCGGCAGCCCAAAAAGCGGGTATCCGGACCCGGGACGTCACAGCTCTGGACATTGTGAAGAAATCACTGGACGCCCGGGAGAAAGGGCGTCCGGTTTTCGTTTACACCCTGGACCTCCATTCAGGCCAGCGGATGAAGGGCAGCCCGCCCCCGCCCAATCCGGAGCCGCCCCTGGCCAAGGCCTTGCCTCAGGGTCCCCGCCCCCTGGTGGTAGGGGCTGGACCCGCGGGCCTGTTTGCTGGGTTGACCCTGGCCCAGGTCGGTTTAAGACCCATCCTGCTGGAACAGGGCAAACCCGTGGCTGCCCGGCAAGCGGATGTGGAAAACTTCTGGCATCAGGGCCTGCTGGATCCTTCCTCCAATATCCAGTTTGGCGAAGGGGGCGCCGGCGCTTTTTCCGACGGCAAACTGACGTCCCGCTCCAAGGATAGCCGGGGCCGCCAAGTGCTCCAGGTGCTGGTGGATTGCGGCGCGGATCCGGAAATCCTCTATTGGCACCGGCCCCATTTGGGCAGCGATAAGCTGCCGGGTATTATCGCCGCCCTGGGCCGCCGGATCAGCAGCCTGG
The DNA here is from genome assembly GCA_036733985.1 of Bacillota bacterium. Classification (GTDB taxonomy): domain Bacteria; phylum Bacillota; class Dehalobacteriia; order UBA4068; family UBA4068; genus DAIMZM01. The sequence continues at coordinate 8,597 of DAIMZM010000012.1, read as the reverse complement.
GCGGGGAATTCCGCTACCAAACCACCGTTACCCGCCTGTTGCTGGCCCGGGGCCGGCTGCAGGGCCTGGCCTGCCGGGACGCTGACGGCAGCCTGTTTGAACTGGCAGCGGATCAGGTCATTCTGGCCCCGGGCAATAGCGCCCGCCCCCTGTACCGGGCTTTGGCGGAACAGGGGCTGGCCCTGGAAGCCAAGCCTTTTGCCGTGGGCCTCCGCATCCGCCAGGCCCAAAGCCTGATCGACCAGGCCCAGTACGGCGCTTTTGCCGGCCATCCTTTGCTGCAGGCGGCGGATTATCAGCTGACCTGGCAGGATCTCCGTTATCACCGGGGCTGCTACACGTTTTGCAATTGCCCCGGCGGCTATATCATCAACGCCGCCAGTGAAAAGGAGGGCCTGGCCGTCAACGGCATGAGCCTGGCCGACCGGGGCAGCGGCTGGGCCAACAGCGCGGCGGTGGCCCAGGTTTTCCCGGGCCGGGATTTTGGCAGGGAAGTCCTGGCCGGCGTCGAATATCAATATGCGCTGGAAAAGACGGCTTTTCGCCTGGGGGATGGGGGCATGCCGCTGATGAGCGCATCCGCTTTTCTGGGCCAAAGCCGGGAAAACAATCCGGATACCAGGGGTGTTTGCAGCTTTGCCAGCCAGCCGGCTGATTTGCGGCAGCTGTTCAGCGAGGAAATCGTGGCCGGGCTCCAAGGGGCGCTGCTGCATTGGGAGAAACAATTGCCCGGCTTCACCCAAGGGGCTCTGCTGGCCGGAGTGGAAAGCCGCACCTCAGCCCCACTGCGCATCCTGCGGGACCAGGCCGGCATGTCCCTGAATTGCCAGGGTCTGTACCCGGCGGGGGAAGGCGCGGGCTATGCCGGAGGCATTGTCAGCTCTGCCATTGACGGGCTCCGGGCCGCTCAGGCTTTGCTGGAACAGCTGGCCGGCCGGGCTTAGGCTTGGAACCCCGGGATTCCTTAAAAATCCGGCACGGATCAGCAGGGGAAAAGCATATTATACACGGGCGGTCAATATCATTTTAATACTGCTTTCGCCGCCCATTTGGTATGATGGAGGTTGATATGGGTAAATATTTCGGTACCGACGGCGTTCGGGGACGGGCCAATGTAGAACTCACGGCGGAGCTGGCTTTTGCCTTGGGCCTGGCTGCCGCCACTGTGCTGGCGGAAGCCGCCTCCCGGGAAAAACCTCTGCTGCTGATCGGCAAGGATACGCGGATCTCCGGCGATATTCTGGAAGCGGCCCTGGCCGCGGGTTTTGCCAGCGCCGGCTGGGATGTGCTGCTGCTGGGCCTGCTGCCCACGCCGGGGGTGGCTGCCCTGACCCGGCTCCTGGAAGCGGACGCGGCGGCGGTGATCTCCGCTTCCCATAATCCCTATTACGATAACGGCATCAAGTTTTTCAGCAGCCAGGGGCAAAAGCTGCCGGACGCTGTGGAAAACCGCATTGAAGCCCTGCTGGAAGCGCCGGAACAAATAGACCGGGCCAAGGATAACGCCTTGGGGCGGATCACCGCTTATCCCGGCGCCGCCCGGCAATACCAGGACTGGCTGCACAACTGCCTGGCCCCGGATCTGCACGGTTTGAAGATGGTGGTGGACGCGGCCCATGGCGCAGCCGCGCCCCTGGCCGCGGCTACTTTCCGCCAGCTGGGCGCGGAAGTGCTGACGATCGGCGACGCCCCGGACGGCTGCAACATCAATCAGGATTGCGGCAGCACCCATCTGGAGGCCTTGCGCCAACAGGTGCAAGCCAGCGGGGCGGCTGTGGGCATAGCCCTGGACGGCGACGCCGACCGGCTGCTGGCGGTGGATGAACAAGGCCGCACTGTGGACGGGGATCAGATCATCGCCATCCTGGCCGCGGATCTGAAGGCCAAGAACCAGCTGGCCGCCAACCGGGTGGTGGTGACGCAAATGAGCAATATGGGCCTGCGCCTGGCCATGGAAGCTTTAGGCGTGCAGGTGGAGGAAACCAAGGTGGGCGACCGCTATGTGCTGGAGCGGCTCCGGGAAACCGGCGCCATCTTAGGCGGCGAGCAAAGCGGCCATATCATTCTGGCCAGCCATAACAGCACCGGCGACGGGCTCATCGCCGCCCTGGCCCTGCTCTCCGTGATGCAAGAAAGGAACCAGCCCTTGTCCGCCCTCTGCGCGGTGATGCGCCGCCTGCCCCAGGTGCTGATCAATGCCCGGGTGCGGGATAAAGCCGCCTTGAATACGGACGCGGCCATCGCCGCTGCCCGGGCCCAGGTGGAAAGCCGCCTGGCCGGCCGGGGCCGGCTGCTGCTCCGGCCCTCCGGCACCGAATCCATTGTCCGGGTGATGCTGGAAGGGGAAGACGAAGCGGAGCTGCAAGCCTTGGCTCAGGAATTGGCCCAGCTGATCGAGTCCCGCCTGGGGTGATTGGGAGAGGACGCCTAAAATCATAAAGTCTTAAAACCGTTCCTCTTTTGACTGACCTAGCTGGCTTTTCCCTTCGGCAAAACCACAGCTATGCATGTAGCTATAGCACGGGATCAAAGATCCCGGCTCAACGAAACTTTGCGTAAGATTAAAGTTCTTTTGTTTCTTTTCATCCAAGAAAAGAAAGGTTTTAAAAAGCTCTAAATCAATTTATCAAAAACAACGGAGGACGATATGTGCGGCATCATTGGTTATGTGGGGCCCCGTCTGGCTCTTCCCATACTTTTAGATGGGTTGAAGTCCCAGGAATACCGGGGCTATGATTCGGCGGGCATTGCGGTTCTGGAAGGGGCGGGCATCCGTTTAGTCCGCAGCCAGGGTAAAATCGCCATGCTGGAAGAAAAAGTCGGCGGGGAGATGGGTTCCGCCACCATTGGCATTGGCCATACCCGCTGGGCCACCCATGGCCGTCCCTCGGACCTGAACGCCCATCCCCATCTGGATTGCCGGCAGGAGATCGCCATGGTGCATAACGGCATCATTGAGAATTTCATGCCGCTCCGGGAATGGCTGATCAGCGAGGGGCATGCGTTCGCTTCCGACACGGATACCGAAGTCCTGCCCCATCTGCTGGAACACTACTATGAGGGCGATTTGCTGGCTGCTATGACTAAGGCGGTCAGCCGCTTGGAAGGCTCTTACGCCACAGTGGCCCTCTGCCGTCACGACCCCCGCCGATTGGTGGCGGCCCGCTGGGACAATCCGCTGATCATCGGCCTGGGCCAGGGTGAATACTTCTTTGCCAGCGATATGGCGGCCCTGATCCAGTATACCCGGGATATGATCGTCATGCAGAACGGGGATATCGCCGTGATCAGTGAAGACGGGGTGGCTGTCTATAATAACGGCGTCAGGATTGAGCGGGATATCCTGCATATCACTTGGGATAAGGACGCGGCGCAAAAGGGCGGCTATGAGCATTTCATGCTCAAGGAGATCCATGAGCAGCCCAAGGCCCTGAGCCAGACCCTGCGGGGACGCATCGCCCCGGAGCAGGACCGGGTCATTTTGCAGGAGCTGGATTTCTCCGAAGACTATTTGCGGGGCATCAACAAGATCTCCATCGTGGCCTGTGGCACCGCCTACCATGCGGGGCTGGTGGGCCGGGCCGTTATGGAGAAGCTGCTGCGCATCCCTGTGGAGGTGGAGGTGGCTTCGGAATTCCAGACCCGGGACCCGATCATGGATCAGCATACCCTGGCCTTGGTGATTTCCCAATCCGGCGAGACTATCGACAGCCTGCTGGCCCTCCGGGAATGCCGCAGCCGGGGCGCCAAGGTGGTGGCCATCTGCAATGTGCTGGACAGCTCTATCAGCCGGGAAGCGGATTATGTGCTCTATACCTGGGCCGGGCCGGAAATCGCCGTGGCTTCCACCAAGGCTTATATCACCCAGCTGATGGTCATTTATATGCTGACCTTCTATTTGGCCCAGCATTTGGGCTTTCTCAGCGGCGAACAATTAAAGCCTTATCTGGCCCAGCTCTGCCGTTTGCCTGAGCTGGCGGAGCAGACTCTGGCCGTCAGCGTAGCGCCGGCCCAGGCGCTGGCGGAAATGATGCGGAACTGGGAAGACGCCTTTTTCATCGGCCGGGGCCTGGATCATTGCGTGGCCCTGGAAGGGGCGCTGAAGCTGAAGGAAATCTCCTATATCCACGCGGAAGCCTATGCGGCCGGGGAATTGAAGCATGGCACCATTGCCCTGATCGAGGAGGGCGTACCGGTGCTGGCCCTGGCCACCCAGGGGGAACTGCAGGCCAAGATGGTCAGCAATATTCTGGAATTGCAGGCCAGGGGCGCTTTTGTGGTGGGCCTGACCTTTGCGGACGGGGCTGAGGTGACCCAGGTTTGCGACAGCGCCATGATCATTCCCCCGGTTGAAGAATTGCTCTCGCCCATCCTTACCGTCATCCCTTTGCAGCTGCTGGCTTATTATGCCGCCGTGGTCAAAGAGCGGAATGTGGATCAGCCCCGCAACTTGGCTAAAAGCGTCACGGTACAATAAGCGGGCCCCAGGCTGTTTGTCCGGGGATAGCGTTTTTGCCGAAGGGGGCTTGTCAGCAGGAGGGAAAGCCGATGCTGCCCATTATCGGTATCACTGTGGACGATTATCCGGAATACAGCGGCATCCGGCTGCGGGAAGATTATTTTTACCGGGTTGGGGCAGCGGGGGGACTACCCCTGCTGCTGCCGCCTGTGCCTGCCCAGCCGGGATTGTTGGAACAACTGCTGGCTGCCCTTGACGGGCTGCTGGTCAGCGGCGGCGGGGATTATGACCTGGCTGATCCCAGCCCCCGGGACAGCCTGGAGCTGGGATTAATAAAGCTGGCCTTTGACCGTTGCCTGCCCCTTTTAGGCATCTGCCGGGGCATGCAGGGCCTGGTGCTGGCCTTAGGCGGGGAATTGTGGCAGGATTTGGGGGCGGGGCAATCAGGCTTTCTCCAGCATCAGCAAATTGCGGACCGGCATCAGACCAGCCATAGCCTGAACCTGCTGCCGCCTTTATCCAGCCTTTACGGAGCCGACCAACTGATGGTGAACAGCCATCATCATCAGGGGGTGCGGCGCTTGCCGCCCCAGCTGCGGGCAACGGCCTATGCGCCCGACGGCCTGGTGGAAGCGGTTTGCGCCGGGGAAGGCAGGCGCTTTGCCTGGGGCCTGCAATGGCATCCCGAAGCCCTGGCCGGGCATGAGCCCCCGTTCCAAGCCCTGGTGGCGGCCGCCCAGTACGGCCTGGGCTGATAAACCGTTCAAAACCATAAAACCGTTCTTCTTTCGGGAAAGAAGAACCAAGAAAGCTTCAAACAAAAGTGGGATAGATTGTTCAAGCAAGCTGGTTTTCAACCGGCCCCGGCTTCAGGGGGGATAAATGACGAAAGAGCAAACCATCATCCATAGCGCGTCGCCTGAGCAGACCCGGGGAATCGCCCGCTGCCTGGGCCGTATCCTGCCGGAGGGCACGGTGATCGCGGCTTACGGGGATTTGGGCGCGGGCAAGACCTTGTTTGCCGCGGCTTTGGCGGCAGGCCTGGGCGTGGAGGAAACCGTGGCCAGCCCCACCTTTATCTTCTTTCAGGATTATCAGGGCCGCATCCCCTTTTGCCACCTGGACGCTTACCGCCTGGAAGGCCTGGATCAGGAAGAAAAGAGCCTGATCGGCCTGGATGACTGCTTTGCCCCGGCTAAGGCGGTGTTTGTGGAATGGCCCGGCTTTGTCCGGGAATGGCTGCCGCCGGAGACGATAGACCTGACCCTGGGCGTTACGGGGGATGCTAGCCGCAGCCTGGAATTTTGCTATGACGCTGGGCTCCATCCCTGGCTGAAGGAGGCGCTTTCATGCTTTTGATCGCCATCGACACCTCCGGCGCGGCGCTTTCCGCGGCTTTGGCCGGGGATGAGGGGATCATCGCCGCCGGTGGGAAACTGGACGGCCGCAATCATTCTTTGGGCCTGCTGCCCCTGGTGCAGGAGCTGCTCTGCCAAACCGGCCTCCGCCTCCGGGATCTGGACGCCTGCGCCGTCACCATCGGCCCGGGCAGCTTTACCGGCCTCCGCATCGGCGCGGCCACGGCCAAGGCCTGGCATGACGCCCTGTCCCTGCCCCTGATCACCGTCAGCGGCACGGAAGCCCAGGCCCAAATGGCCGGGACAGCGGGGTATATCTGCCCCATCTTCGACGCCCGGCGGAACGAGGTCTATGGGGCCCTGTTCCAGGATGGGCAGCGGCTGCTGCCGGATCTGGCCCTGCCCCCGGAAGCCCTGGGGGAGAAGCTGCTGGAATATGACGCGCCGGTTTTATTTGCCGGGGACGCTCTGAGCCGCTACGGCCCTTATTTCGCCAAGCTGCTGGGGGAGCACTACCGGGAGAATGCCGGGCCGGAAACCCTGCATCTGGCCAGGGCCGCGGCGCTGATCGGCGTCAAGAAGTATCGGGCCGGGGAATTCACCCCCCAGGCCCAGGTTTTGCCCTTGTATCTCCGTCCTTCCGAGGCGGAGGAAACGCGGCTTAAGGCCCAGGAGGCGGCGGGCTATGGGTGCTGAGCTGGAAATCCGGGTTCTGGGGCCGGAGCATCTGGACAGCGTCTATGAGATCGAGCTGTTGAGCTTCAGCCATCCCTGGAGCCGGGAATCTTATCACTATGAGCTGCTGGAGAACGGGCTGGCCCATTATTACGGCTGCTTTGTCCGGGAGGAGCTGGTGGCCTTCGCCGGCATCTGGCTGGTGCTGGACGAGGGGCATATCGCCAATGTGGCGGTGCGGCCGGAATACCGGGGCCAGGGCCTGGGCAAGCTGCTGATGCAGCGGGTGATCGCCGATTGCCTGGCCCAGGGCATCAGCTGGATCACCCTGGAAGTGCGGGAGAGCAATCAGCAGGCCCGCCGGCTCTATCAGCGCTTGGGCTTTGGCCTGGCGGGCAGGCGGAAGGGTTACTATACCCTGCCCAATGAGGACGCGCTGGTCATGACGCTGAACCTGAAGGGGTACCGGCTGCCGGCGGATCGTCCGGGCCGTTTTCCGGAAAATACCCGGGACAAATAAGGAGAAATAATCAGCCGCCCTCCGGGTTGCGGGGGGGGCTAAGCTTTTATGGCGGTAGGATTATGGTGGATATTTTAGCGATAGAAAGCAGTTGCGATGAAACAGCCGCGGCAGTAGTGCGGGACGGACGGCAAGTGCTGTCCAATATCATTGCCAGCCAGATCCCGGTACACCGGCTTTATGGCGGGGTGGTGCCGGAAATTGCCAGCAGGCATCATCTGGAAGCCATTTCCCCGGTGGTGGTGGAAGCCCTGGCCGTTGCGGGCCTGGACTTTCCGGGCATCGGCGCCATTGCCGTGGCCCACGGCCCCGGCTTGGTGGGCTCTTTGCTGGTGGGGGTCTCTTATGCCAAGGCCCTGGCTTTTGCTTTGGACAAGCCCCTGATCCCGGTGCATCATTGGCGGGCCCATCTGGCCGCTATTCAGATCGAGCATCAGCCCGTGCTGCCTTATCTGGCCTTGGTGGTTTCCGGCAGCCATAGCGGGCTGCTGCTGGCGGCAGCGGATGGAACCAGCCGTTTGCTGGGCTTTAGCCATGACGACGCGGCTGGGGAGGCTTTTGATAAGATCGCCCGGGCTTTGGGCCTGCCTTATCCCGGCGGCCCGGAAATCGCCAAAGCCGCTCAAAGGGGCAACCCCCATTATGTGGATTTTCCCCGGGCCTGGCTGCCCGGCACTGATGATTTCAGTTTCAGCGGCCTGAAATCCGCGGTGCTGAACGACCTGAACCGCCGGCGTATGCTTGGCCGTGAGCCCAATGAAATTGAGCGCTGCAACATTGCCGCCAGCGCTCAGGAAGCCATTTGCGATGTGCTTTCCGCCAAGGCTGTCCAGGCGGCCCAACGGGAAGGGGTGAAAACCATTGTCCTGGTAGGGGGCGTGGCTGCCAATCAGCGCCTGCGGCAATTGCTGAGCAGCCGGGCCGGGGAACAGGGCATCGGCGTGCTCTGGCCTTCCCCCGTCTATTGCACAGATAACGCGGCCATGGTAGGCGCGGCCGCGTATCAGCAGTATCTGGCTGGGGATTTTGCCCGCTGGGATCTGAACGCCGATCCGCGGCTGGGGATTTAGCCGGAAACTAGCTCCGGGCGCATTCGCCGCCTTTTCCCGTAAGCATTTCCAGGCCATGATCCAGGGCCGGCAGAAGATAGGCCAGGGTTTCCCGTACCGCCTTAGGGCTGCCGGGCAAATTGACGATCAGGGTCTGTTTGCGGATGGCTGCGGTGGCCCGGGACAGCATGGCCCGGGGCGTGATGGTCAGGCTGTAGGTCCGCATGGCTTCGCCAATGCCGGGCACAGCCCGTTCCGCAATGGCCAGGGTGGCTTCCGGCGTCACATCCCTGGGGGCAAAGCCGGTGCCGCCGGTGGTCAGCAGCAGATCCGCCTGGTTCTGGTCGGCGATCTCCGCCAGCAGGGCGCTGATCCGCGCCTGCTCGTCCGGGATCATCTCCGTCCTGGTCACGGCATAGCCTGCCTGTTCCGCCAGTTCTTGAATGGCGGGGCCGCTTAAATCCTCCCGCTGGCCTGCCGCGCCTTTATCCGATATGGTGATGATGGCCACCCGATACATAGGCCGCCTCCCTTCG
>DAIMZM010000011.1:0-36202 GCA_036733985.1 Bacillota bacterium | reverse complement strand
CCAAACCCAAGGCCAGCGTCTTTTCCCGGGCCTCCGCCAGATAATCACGAAGCACAGCCTCTGTCTCCGTCGCCTCAGTCACCAGGCGTTTTTCCCGCCAGGCCGCCAGCTTCCCCGCCAGGCTGCCGCTATAGCCGGCTTGAGCCAGAGCCTGATTCAGCCGGCGATGATACTGCTCAATATGGGCGGCGGGGACGGGATTGGCGTCGATGAACATCGTCTCCGCCACCGTCTCCCGGTAAGTAAAGGGCTGCCCGGACAGCCAGCGGCAAAGTTTACGGAAGGAGCCCACCTGCTGCCACATATAATTGCGGCGGCATTCCAGCTTCACTTGAGTATAGTCCTGGTAAATGGCGGTCAGCTCCGCCTCCGCCTCCACCCAGTCCGCCAGGGGGGCGGCAGTCGCGCCGGAGAAATCCACGGGCGCCAGGCCCTCCTGGCGCAGGGCGCTTTCACCCGCCTGCGGCGCCTGGCCGCGGCGGTAAAGGTTGTCCGCTCCCAGGACGACGGCGCAAAAGCGCTCTGCCAGGCGAAAATCCAATTCTTCATAAGCAAGCGTTGCCTTAAGTGTTGTCGTAAGCATTGGCCAACCCTCTCCGCCGATGGTTTTTACTCCGCAGTGCTCAAATCACCGATCATGAAGCTGAAGTCCCCGGGGAAAGCCCGGTTCACGCTGGGCCGCAGCAGGATGATCAGATTGCGGTCATAGGGGGCGCGCACCTCTTCCAGCAGTTCCAGGGTCTTGGGATTATAAATCCGGGCCAATACCACCGGCCCTTCTATGACCGTTCCCAAATCTTCTATGCTCAAGCCGGGGACCATCAGGCCGCCCTGGCGGGGATTCACATGCTCAATATGGGTGACCACGATCTGGTCCGCACGCTGTTCGGCTTCGCCGTTGATCATCCCTTTATGCCGCAGCACGTTCAATACCCCAGCCACACCCTGCTGCACATCAGCTTCCCGCACTGCCAGGCCGCCCACTTCCACGGTCATGCAGTTCACGCCCTTGGCTTTGGCGTAAATACTGACGGAGCCCACATAATCATGCTCCGGCCGGTAGAGTATCTTGGAGCCGAAAGCCCGGGACATCGCCTCGTCGTTCTGTATATAGACATAATCCACCAGGGGTTCCCGGCCGCCGGAATGCAAGTCCAGATAATCATCCAGGCTGCCCACGAATTCTTCCAGGAAGGTATGGGCGATGCGCTCGGTAAGCATCCCTTTGGGGTTGCCGGGAAAGACCCGGTTCAGATTGCTCTTATCCACCGGGGTATTACGGTCTACCTGCTCAAAGCTTAGGGCGTTTACCACCGGCATGATCTTGATAATGCCGTGCACCTCTTCGTTTTTCAGAATCTCCACCAGCCGGCGGGCAATTTCCACGCCAATGATCTCGTCGCCGTGGATGGCGGCGCTAATGCCGAAGACCCGGCCCTCGCCGCCCTGAAACTGATGCACGGGCAAGGTTAGTTCCATACCGTTAGCCAAATAGCAAACAGGGATTTCACTATAACTGTATTTGTTCATGATTCAGACCTCCCAGATATTAGAAAATTGATAACCGCAAACACCTCCGGGCCAACCAATCCGGCTAATTGATCATGCGCGGATCGGTTACGTCGCGGATGCCATTACCAAGCAAATTGAAGCCCAGCACCGTGAACATGATGGCCAGGCCGGGGAACAGGGACAGATGGGGGGCCATGCGCATATAGCGCAGGCCGAAAGAAAGGGCATAGCCCCAGCTGGGCGTGGGCGGCTGTACCCCTAAGCCCATGAAGGAGAGGGTGGCCTCGGATACGATGGCAGTACCGATGCCCAGCGTGGCGATGACGATGACCGGCGCCAAGGCATTGGGCAGCACATAGCGGAACATGATCCTGGCATTGCTGGCGCCGATGGTGCGGGCCGCCATCACATATTCCTCCTCGCGAATGGAAAGCACGCTGGAGCGCACTACCCGGGCATATTGCGTCCACTGCACCACGCAAAGAGCAATAATGACGCTGTAAGTGCCCGCCCCAAGCACCGCCACCAAAGCGATGGCCAGCAGCAGCACGGGGAAGGAGAGGAAGACGTCGATGATGCGGCCAATGATATTATCAACAATACCTCCGTAGTAGCCTGCCGTCAGTCCCAGAGCTACGCCGATGATCATGGAGATAGCCACGGAAACAAAGCCGACGATCAGGGAGATGCGGGCGCCGTAAATGATGCGGGTCAGCAAATCCCGGCCATATTGGTCGGTGCCGAACCAGTGCTGGCTGTCCGGAGCCTTCAGGGCATTGGGCATATCCATCACATCCAGGTCAAAAGGGGTGAGCAGCGGGGCGAAAATGGCGGCCAGGATCACCGCCAGCACCATGGCCACGCCAATGACAATGGATTTATTATGCAGCGCTTTTTGCAAGGTTTTGTTTTTTATTTTCATCGCTCGTTACCCCTGGTTAATTTTCGGGTTGATCACCGCGTAAAGCAGATCCACCACCAAGTTGATCAGCACAAAGAGGATGGCAATCAAAAAGATTGCCGCCTGAACCACGGGATAATCACGGTTCAGAATCGCGGTGACAATAATTTGCCCCACCCCTGGCCAGGAGAACACGGTTTCTGTGACGATGGAGCCCCCCAGCAGCGCGCCGAATTGCAGCGCCACAATGGTGACAACCGGCGGCAAGGCATTGCGGAAGGCGTGCTTCATGATCACCTTGAATCGGCCGGTACCCTTGGCCCGGGCCGTGCGGATATAATCCATATCCAGCACATCCAGCATGGTGGAGCGGATCATCCTCGAGATCATGGCCGAACCCATAATGCCCAGGGCGGCGGCGGGCATGATGATCTTTTTCAGGCTGTTGGCCAGCACGGAAAAATCTCCCTGGCTGAGCCAAACGCCGATGGCGGACAGCAGCGGCTCGCCCCGGCCAAAAGAGGGCAGCCAGTCCAAATGTACGGAGAAGAGCAGGATCATCAGCAGGCCCATCCAGAACACGGGCATGGAAATGCCCAGCTGGGCCAGGAACATGCTGATATTGTCGATCCAGCTGTTCTGCTTTACCGCGGAAAGGATGCCCAAAGGCAGGGAGATGAGCAAGGCGATGATCATAGCTACGATGGCCAGCTCCAGGGTGGCGGGGAAAGCGCTTTTCAGCATAGAGGACACGGAAGCGCTATAAATGATGGAATTGCCGAAATCAAAGGTAAGCAGCTGCTTCATGTAAACAAAGAGCTGAACGAAGATATTCTGATCCAAACCCAACTGGGCGCGCACCCGGGCCACATCTTCCGCGGTGGCCTCCGGGCCCAGCAAGGCCGAGGCCGGGCCGCCGGGCATTAGGTGCAGCAGCAGGAAAACCACGATCAGCACGCCCAGGGATACCGGGATGACGTATAATATCCGCTTTAAAACATATTTTGTCCTCATAATAGTTCATACCCCTTATGGATTTGGCAGCGGAGGGCGCGCCTTGCCCTCCGCTGCCGCTGAAGCCGATCCAAACTATTTGGCCACCCGTGCCTGCCAAAGGGAATAGATGGCGCCGGAAGGATAAACCGCATAGCCTTCCAGTTTGTCGGTGTGGATGGACACATAGGCCTGATCCAGTAAGGTCACATAATAAACCTCATCCGTAACGAATTTGGCCACATACTGATAATCGGCAGCACGCACCTGCAGATCGGAAGTGCCGCGGCCCTCGTCCAGCTTGGCGTCGACCGTGGGGTCGCTGTAACCGCCGTAATTGCTGGCGGAGGTGGAATGGAACATATCGTACATCCGGTCCGGGTCATAGAGATTCAGCCAGCCGGCTACCCAGACCTGGCAGCGTTTGTTCATCATGTCGTCGGAGAAGGTGGCCCATTCCGTAACGGAGACGGAGACATCCATGCCGATCCCCTTCAGGTTGTTCTGCAAATATTCCACCACCTGGAAACGGCTGGTATCATCGGTGTGGGTAGCCAGGGTGAAGGCCAGCTTCACGCCGTCTTTTTCCCGGATGCCGTCGCCGTCGCTATCCACCCAGCCGGCAGCCTCCAGGGTCGCCTTGGCCGCTTCCACATCATAGGCATAGCCGTAATCCTTAAGGCTTTCGTCCCAGGCCCAGGAATGATACTGCAGAGGGGTGGCGCCGGGGGTGTCCATATCACTGTAGATCACGGAAGAGATGGTATTTTTATCCACCATCTGGGCAATGGCCTTACGCACTTCCAGATCGCCGATGACCGGGTCGGTCACATTAAAGCCCAGATAGGTGATGCCCAGGCCGGCCACCTTGTTCATAACCAGGCCTTGTTTGCCCTCCACCAGCTGCAGATCGGAAGCGGTCAGCGGGGAGCAGACGAAGTCCACGTCGCCGGATTCCAGAGCGGCCAGGCGCACGGAATTGTCATTGATGATATAGCAATTGATGGTCTTGGTGACGGCCACGCCTTCATAATAGTTTTCGTAAGCTTCCAGGGTCACCACATTATTCAGCTCATACTTGGCCACCTTGTAGGGGCCGGTACCGATGGGATGGGTGGCGAATTCCGGATCATCCATAGCGCCTTCCGGAATGATGCCCATATCCAAGTAAACCAGCAAAGCCGCGTTGGGCTTGCTCAGGTTGAACTGAATGGTGTAATCATCCGGGGTATCAATGCTGGCAATGGCAGTGAAACGGCTGCGGTAAGGGGCATTGTTGGCTTCGTTCAGCAACTGCTCAAAAGTGTACTTCACATCGGCGGAGGTGAAATCGGAGCCGTCATGAAAGGTCACACCCTGGCGCAGATGGAAGACCCAAGTCATTTCATCCGGGTTCTCCCAGCTTTCCGCCAGCGCCGGCTGGGGGGCCAGTGAATCGTCGATATAGACCAGGCCCTTGTAGATCAAGTGCCCCAGGCGATAAGCGGTGGTGTTTTTCCAGATCAGCGGATTGAAGGTTTCCGGATCCACATCCATGGCTATGTTGATCGCATCCTGGTATTCTCCGGCGGCAGCCGCTTCGCCGCCGTCGGCCGGCTGTTCCGGGCCCGCCGGCTCCTGGCCGCCATTGCCGCAAGCGGCAACAGCAATGAGCACCAGCAGTAAAGCAACAACTAACAGCAATCTTTTCACAAATCATTCCTCCCTTTCTTGAACTATATATCATCCTCGCGGATAATAACGCGCAACGTTGATCCGGGGGCAAGCCGATACTAAACCGAAAGCTTGTCGTGGAGCACATAAAGTATACTGACCACGTTATTCGTATAATTCGCCAGGGCATGGGGGGTAGTGGAGTGGAAATGGAAGCAATCGCCGGGATAAAGCCGGTGTTCCTGATCATTGATAAACAGGGTCAGTATGCCTTCCATCACATAGCCGAATTCCTCATTGTTATGGGTATACAGCGCCAGGTCCTCCCGCTTTTCCCCAGGCAGAAGCACCTTGATCATGGGACCCAGCCGCAATTGCAGATCCGGCGGGGAGACTTCCAGGCTGTAATAGATGGCGTTGTCTTCGGCGTCCATGCGGAAAGGCTTGCGGGATTCCCGATGGATCACATAATTCTCTGAAGGCTGGGGCACGTTCAGGAAAACGCTGGGGCTGACCCCCAGGGCCTGGGCGATACTCTCCAGAGAAACGAGAGTGAGCGAGGTCTGGTTGCGCTCCACCATGGAAAGATAGCCAATGGACAGGCCGGTCTCTTCGCTTAATTCTTTCAGGGTTTTGTTCTGCTGTTTGCGGAAATTCTTAATTTTTTCTCCTGTCGACATAGTACACTCCGTTTCAGCTTGATGATTGCAAGAGGCAAATTTTATTATTTTGAAATTCAATCAAAATCTTAAAATTCCTTCTTTTGAAAAAATTTTTTGTCAAATCAAAGCCGGCTGGGAAAAAATCTAAAAGCGCCGCCAATTTTTAAATATGAAATGGCTGCTAAAAGTAAGCGGACAACCGGAAAACGCCGGACGGTCCCACCCCGGCCCGAAGGGCGCGGCCTTTTTGGCTCAGCCAGGCGCCCCGAAAATGTATTGACACATAAATTTTAATATATTAAAATTTATGTGTCTTCCGGCGCCGCGGCAAACGCCGGCTGCCGGCCGGGCGGCGGACCATAAGCTGAAACAAAGGGGGATTCATCATGCGGATCAAGCCTGAGATCAGGACGGCGCTGGATAACCTCTATGCCCGCGTCCATATCAATGATTTTAGCAGCTTCATCAAAAGCGATTTCCGGGACGATATGTTGTTCGACCTTTCTGAAGCGCGGGCGGAGAAAAATTACGCCCTCTGCCAGGATCTGCTGAACCAGATCATTGCCTGGCGGCGGCAGCCAGATACCACGGCGGAGGAACTGATCATCTTGGCGGTGGCGGAAGATTTTTGCCGCTATATCATGCGCAACAGCACCTATTATTGGTACAAATTCAACCTGACCCATAATACCTGCCCCCTGCCTTATGTATTTAAAAGGCTGGAGACCTACCCTCTGCTCAGCCCGGCGGATCTAGATAAATACCTGATGTTGCTGGCCCAGTTTCCCCTGGCCCTGGACAGCATGCTGGACAAGCTGCGGGGGCAAAAGCAGCGGGGCATCATGCTGCCGGAGGAGCAAACCGGCATTTGCCTGGCTTTGCTGGACAGCCTGATCCAGCCGGCGGATAGCCTGCTTTATCCCTGGAACCGGCGGGAAATGGGCCTGCGGATCAGCCCGGCCCAGCGGCGGGGCCTGCAGGAGCTGCTTCCCCGTATCAACCGCACCCTGGCGGGCATGGCGGACTATTTGCGCCGGGATTATTATCAGGGCAGCCGGCCCGGGACGCCCGGCCTTTGCCATCTCCCCGGCGGCAACGACTATTACCAAGAGCTGATCGTCACCTATACCTCCTACCGCCAAGCGCCGGAGGAAATACACGCCATCGGCCTGCGGGAATTGGCCAAGACCCAGGGTATCATGGCGGATATCATCCGCCGGCTGGGCTTGGATCTGTCCATCCCCGCTTTCCAGCGCTATTTAACGGAAAAGCGCATTTGCTTTGACGATTCCCAAGGGGCGTTACAGGCCCGCTTCGACCGCACTCTGAAGATGATCCGTCCCCGCTTAAACGGCTACTTCCTGCGCCAGCCCCAGGCCGGCTGCCGCTGTCAGGCATTGCCCAAAAGCCAGGAGGCAGCCACCTCCTGGGGCTATTATTCCGTGCCCATTGGCCAGGAAAAGGAGGGTGTATTCTATTACAGCGCCGCGGAGCTGGACAAACGCAGCCAAATCCGCACCGCCGCCATTGTGGCCCATGAACTGCTGCCTGGCCATCATTTCCAGGTCAATCTCCTCAGTGAGGACCAGACCCTGCCGGATATACACCGGGAGCATTTCAACACCGCCTTTGCCGACGGCTGGGCTGAATATGCCGCCGACCTGGCCAATGAAATGGGCGTCTATGATCTTTACGAGCTCTATGGCCGCTATGTCTGGGATACGGTGCTATGCTGCCGCCTGGTGGTGGACACCGGCATGAACGCCCTGGGCTGGAGCATCGCGGAGGCTCGGGATTTCATGGCGCAAAATACCTTTCTCACCGAGAAGGAGATATTTACCGAAAGCCTGCGCTATTCCGTAGACATGCCGGGCCAGGCCCTAGCCTATAAATACGGCGCCCTGAAAATGCATGAGCAGCGGCAAAAGGCGGAGCAGGCCCTGGGCCCGGCCTTCGACATCAAGGCCTATCATGAAGAGGTGCTGCGCTACGGCTCCATTCCCCTGGATATTCTGGAGCAAAACATCGGCGCTTTTATCGCCCGCAATCAGCAGCCGGTCTAAGGGTAAAGCCGCGGTTTGAGAAAACACTTGAAAAAAGGCGTGAGCTCATATATAATAATTGTGTGAAGATTTCCGCAACCATTTGCCAAACGCTCAATCAACTTCATTGCATCTTGGAGGGAGGCCATGCCTAGCTGGGAAACGGTTTATATCATCGGGGAATCCAGAACAAATATGGATAATGCCATCACGATATTATATAATTCATTTTACATGGCTTTTGAAGTGAATCTAATGACTGATGAGATCATCGATGCCGAGTGTACCCATACCCTGGATCTTACGGAAAAGTTTCTTAAGCGTATTTTTATTGGCAAGCGCCTGGATAAGTATTATTGCAGTATCGAAGAAGAAATCAAGGCGCGTTATCATGGCACTTCTCAAAAAGCGGTTATCGTTTCTTATAAAGACGCTTTCAAAAAGTATGCGGACGTCAAACAAAAATCCATGAGATAAAGCTGCTTCGTTTATAGGAAATAGTTGGCTCAAACTATCTCGGCGTAAACGAAACCCAGCAAAAAAGGTTA
This sequence comes from Bacillota bacterium, assembly GCA_036733985.1. Classification (GTDB taxonomy): domain Bacteria; phylum Bacillota; class Dehalobacteriia; order UBA4068; family UBA4068; genus DAIMZM01. The sequence goes on along the minus strand of DAIMZM010000011.1, from coordinate 27,891 downwards.
GAATACCTTTTTGCTGGGTTTTTGTTTTTTAACCCTGGCAGCGGAGGCTATTGAACCGGGCCAGGGAAAATCAGGAATGATCTGAAGGAGTGATCTCTTGTTAGATGAAAAGATAGCGAGCATGCGGGATGAAATCGTACAAAGCGTTCAGGCAGCGGTGCGCATCAAAAGCGTTGAAGAAGAGCCAAAGCCGGGCATGCCCTTTGGCGAAGGGCCGCATCAGGCCTTGGCGCATTGCCTGGAGCTGTCGGCGGCCTTGGGCTTTCGGGCGGTCAATGTGGACAATATGGCCGGCTATGCCGAATACGGCGCGGGGGAGGAAATGGTCGCCATCTTGGGGCATCTGGACGTGGTGCCGGAAGGGGGCGGCTGGACCTATCCGCCCTACGCCGCGGAGATCCATGAGGGAAGGATCTACGGCAGAGGAACCTCGGATGACAAGGGGCCGGTTATCGGCGCGCTTTACGCCCTGAAGGCCATTAAGGAACTGGGGCTTCCGCTCAAAAGAAGGATACGCGTCATCTTCGGCCTGAATGAGGAGACAGGCAGCAAATGCATGGCTCATTATCTGGAGCGGGGAGAAGAAATCCCTGTCTCAGGCTTTACCCCGGATGCCGAATATCCCATCATCAACGGGGAAAAGGGGATCATTACCTGCCAATACCAAAGGGCCTTGGAACCCGGGGGCAGCCCGGCATTGATATCCATATCCGGGGGATCAGCGGCCAATGTGGTGCCGGATTATGCGGAAGCCGTCATTTTAATGCCTGCGGATCAAATAGCGGCAATAAAAAGCAAGGCGGAAAAGACAGCGGGCATACGGGCGGAGGCGGCTGGCGACACCCTGACGGTCAAAGCCTTTGGCAGTTCAGCCCATGGCAGCACGCCGGAAAAGGGTTTAAATGCCGTCTCCCTGCTTCTGCTGTTCCTGGGGGAGCTGAACTTGCCTGGCGAGGCAGGGGCGTTCGTCGATTTTATGAACGTCCAGATCGGCCTGGACGTCAATGGGCGGCAATTGGGCATTTACGCGGAAGACGACATCTCCGGCCCCTTTACCCTCAACCTGGGGACCATCCGGGGGGACCGGAGCAGCATCGCCATAGAGATGAACATGCGCTATCCCGTAACCCATAGCTTGGAGGGGTTTATCGATATTTTCAGGCGGAAGATGGCGCTGGGGAAAATGGCAGAGGTTTATTTCCGGCATAAAAAAAGCCTTTATGTCCCGCCGGACAGCGAAGTCGTCAAAAAACTGCAAAAAGTATATGAAGAAAAAACCGGGGATCAGGCGGATCTCATCTGCTACGGCGGAGGCACCTATGCCAAGGAGATGCCCAATATTGTGGCTTTCGGCCCCATATTCAGGGGCCGGCCCCGGGTGGAGCATCGGCCGGACGAATATATCAGCATCGGGGACCTGCTGAAAAATGTGCAGATCATGGCCGCCGCCATCTATGCGCTGGCCACTTAAGCCCGGCGCTAATTAGGGCTTGACAACGGAGCATAGTTGAGCCATACTAATCATATGCTAGACTAGTCAGGTAATTCAAATAAATACAGCCAGATGAACTTGCTGCTTTATTTATATGGCACGGCGACCACTGTGCCGGAGTAAGTAAAACCCAGCGGGGCAGGTTTTCCCTGTCCTGTTGGGCTTTTTGTTATCATAAGGGGGGATGCCTATGGCCGCGGCTTGAAAACAAATATTGCCAAGGGTGAAATCATTAGGTTAAGGAGGTTGTAGATATGATATTCGGCATATCCCCAATTTTTGCTCTTATACCCTTAATCGTGTACATTGTCCTGGCGTTCAAAGACATCAACCCGGTACTGAACGTCTTTATCTGCGTGATCTTCAGCATGATCCTGACCAATCATTCCCTGCTCACCTTAGGCAGCGAGCTGGCCACCGCCATGGGCTCTTTCATCGCCATGATCGGCTTCATCATCCTGCTGGGCTCGGCCCTGGGCGCGGTGCTGAAAAAGACGGGCGTGGCGGAATACATCGTGATGACGATGATGAAGAAAATCGGTATTGAAACGGAGAAGAGAGCGATTCTTGCCGTGATGGCCTGCTCCATCCTGCTGGTCTCGCTGCTGGGCACCATGGCCGGGGCCAACGCCGTGATCGCGCCTATCGTCATCCCCTTGGTGGCCAGCATCGGCATCACCCCTTCCGCCCTGGGCATCGCCTTATTCGGCGCGGGCCTCACCGGCCTGTTCATCGGCCCCTTTACCCCGCCCACCGTGACCGTGATGGGCCTCACCGGCCTGCAGTACGGCCCCTATTTGCTGGGGGCGGCGCTGCCCCTGGCCCTGATCATCTGGATCACCGCCTTCTTTATGGCGCTGCGGACCCAGAAGAAGACCTTAGGCGTTTACGCCTATGAGAATGTGGAGAAGCCGGAGGGGAACTATCAGGCCAGCAAAGAAACGCGCCGGGCCTGCCTGGTCTTCAGCCTCACCCTGCTGGCCATGATCATCGGCGGCATGATCTTAAAGAGCGGCTCTTCCTATGCCATCCTGGTGATGTTCACCGCCTCCATCCTGACAGGCGTGGCCGGCGGCCTGAAGCTCTCCGAACTGTTCGACACCATGATGGAAGGCGCTTCCCGCATGGTCTGGCTGTTCATCATGTTTGTGCTCTTCGATCCCTTTATCCGGTTCGTGTCTGAGGCGGGGGCTTTTACCACCCTGGTGGGCTATCTGGAACCCCTGCTGAAGTCCAATAGCAAGGTAGTCTTCACCTTCATTTCCACAATCACCGGCCTTTACGGCATTGGCGGCGCAGCCGTGGCCCAGGCAGTGGTCATCGACGAGATGTTCGGCGACCTTTCCACCAAACTGCAGATCAGCGGCACCCTGTGGGCCACCATCCTCCTGCTGGGTTCCCAGATCGACTCCTTTGCTTATCCGGAAGCCGATATGCTGGGACAAATGGGCCTGGCCCGCTCTAAAGACCTGAAGAGCATGGTCAAATTCGGCCTGACGGTCACGGCCGTCACCGTCGCCTATGGGGTGATTCGGTCTTTCTTCGGCTGATTGTCCTGCAGGGGATTGGCTGCCGGGAATGAAAATGATTGGAGGTGGCCAGTATATGTGGACTGAGCAAGTCGGCGAGCTGATTGCCCAGACCGAGGGGCAGGTGGGTTTGCTGGTCAAAAATATGCTGAGCGGGGAAATCCTCTTCTCCCACAATGCGGATCTGGTATTCCCCGCCTGCAGCATCATCAAGCTGCCCATCTTGCTCACCCTGATGGACGAGGCCACGGCAGGCCGGGTGGATCTGGCCCAAACCGCGCCTCTGGCCGCCCGGGAGGCGGTGGGCGGCTGCGGGCTGATCCGGCATTTGAGCAAAAACCTCCCCCTCTCCTACCGGGATTATGCGGTGTTTATGATCGCCGTCAGCGACAATGGCGCCGCCAATAAACTCATCTCCCTGCTGGGGATGGAGAGGATCAATGCCAGAATACAGGAACTGGGTATGAAGGATACGGTGCTGGGCCGGAAAATGATGGATTTTGAGGCCAAGAAGCAGGGCAGGGACAATTTTACCACCTGCCAAGATATGTGCGCTGTTTTCGATCGCTTTTACAGCCGGCCGGACGTCTACGGGGACGCCCTGCATATCCTTAAACAGCAGCAGATCAATAATCTGCTCTCGGGCGTGCTGGATCTGGACGCCTTCGAATTCGCCCATAAAACCGGCGACCTGCCCCGGATCCGGCATGATATCGGCATCATGTACCTGAAGGAGCCGGTCTTCATCGCCTTCATGAGCAAAGAACTGAGGACTGAGACCCAGGGACACCGGCTGGCAAACGAGATCGGCGCTTTGCTTTACGAATACTATCAGAACCCTGAGGAATGACGTATGAAAATAACTGGGATACGTTTGGGGAAAATCTCCGTGCCTTTGCGGGTACCGTTCAAAACGGCGCTGCGCTTCGTTGCCAGCGTGGAGGATGTGATCGTGGAAATACACACGGACAGCGGCCATGTGGGTTATGGGGAGGCCCCGCCCACAGGCGTGATCACCGGGGATACCGCCGGCGCCATCACCGGCGCCATCCAGGATCATATTGCCAAAGCGATCATCGGCCGGGATATCGCGGATTTCGAAAGCCTGATGCTGGCCCTGAATACCTGCATCGTGCATAATACCAGCGCCAAGGCCGCGGTGGATATGGCGCTGTGGGATCTGTTCGGGCAGCTGTATCAGGCGCCGCTCTACCGTCTGCTGGGCGGCTGCCGCCGCAGCATCGTCACGGATATCACCATCAGCGTCAATGAGCCGGAAGAGATGGCCAGGGATAGCCTGGAGGCCGTGGGCCGGGGCTATGACACGCTCAAGGTGAAGGTGGGTAAGGAGCCGGAGCAGGATCTGGCGCGCCTGCAGGCCATCCGCGCCGCCGTCGGCTATGCGCCGCGCCTGAGAATAGACGCGAACCAGGGCTGGAAGCCCAAGGAGGCTGTACGGATCTTAAGGGAGATGGAGGATAAAGATTTAGGCATCGAATTTGTGGAGCAACCGGTCATTGCCCATGATATCGCCGGGCTTAAATATGTGAAGGATCATATCTCCATCCCTGTGCTGGCCGACGAGAGTGTCTTCTCCGCCTTGGACGCGCTGAAGATCATGCAGCTGGAAGCGGCGGACTATATTAATATTAAGCTGATGAAGACCGGCGGGATCTATCAGGCGCTGAAAATATGCAGCCTGGCCGAGATGTACGGTATGGAATGTATGCTCGGCTGCATGCTGGAAGCGAAGATCGCCGTCAACGCCGCCGTACACCTGGCCTGCGGCAAGCGTATCATCACCAAGGTGGATCTGGACGGCCCGGCCCTGTGCAGCGAAGATCCCATCATCGGCGGCTCAGTGTTCAATGAGCACCTGATCACGGTCAGCGAGGCGCCGGGCTTAGGTATCGCGGGCCTAGAAAAAGTGATGTATCTGGACTGAAAGCTGAACAGCGGACGGCCCCGTCTTCCGGACGGGGCCGTCTGTTTGCGTCTGTTTACCTGGCCGCCAATGTGGACCGCCCTGCCGGCGGACAGCTCATTTTCCTGGCGGGCGGTTGCCTTTCGCAGCCCGCAGGGGCCGGGCGGCCTGCCTGATAAGAAAAATTAGCGGTTTATTGGGTTGACAGATCAGGCGGGGTATATTATGCTAAATTAGGTTTATATTTTATCATTTATTTAAGATGGGAGGACTGTAATTAATAATGGACAAGATTCTGGTACTGTTTACCCTTTTTGGTTCTCTGCTGGCCCTGGCTTTTGTGGGCTTCACCGCCAAAAAGGTGCTGAGTTACCCTGAAGGTAATGAGAAGATGATTCGGATTGCCGCTGCCATCCGTACCGGCGCCAAGGCCTATCTGCGCCGCCAGTACACCATCGTAGCGGTGTTTTTTGCGGTGATGATCGTCATCATCTGCGGTATGGCCGCCGCCGGTTTCCTCACCTGGTTTGTGCCCTTTGCTTTTCTCACCGGCGGCTTTTTCTCCGGCTTATCCGGCTTCATCGGCATGACCATTGCCACCAAAGCTAATAACCGCACTGCCGCCGCCTGTCAAACCGGCCTGAACCGGGGCCTCCGGGTGGCCTTTGGCGCCGGCAGCGTCATGGGCTTCACCGTGGTGGGCTTGGCGCTGCTGGATATCTCCCTGTGGTATATCATCCTGGAGATGGGCTTTCGCCTGCCCTTGGAAGAAGTGACCGCCATCATGATCACCTTCAGCCTGGGCGCTTCCTCCATGGCGCTGTTCGCCCGTGTGGGCGGCGGCATCTTCACCAAGGCCGCCGACGTGGGCGCGGATCTGGTGGGTAAAGTGGAAGCGGGCATTCCCGAGGATGACCACCGCAACCCCGCCACCATCGCCGACAATGTGGGGGATAATGTGGGCGACGTGGCCGGTATGGGCGCGGACCTTTATGAATCCTATGCCGGCTCTGTGATCTCCGCCTGCGCCCTGGGCGTGGTGGCCTTCAACAAGGTGCCGGAAGTGGACCGGGTCATGGCCGTGGCCATTCCCATGGTGCTGGCCGCCGTGGGCGTGCTGGCCTCCATCATCGGCAGCTTCCTGGTGAAGACTCAGGAAAAAGCGGATCAGCGCACACTGCTCTCCGCTTTGCGCCGGGGCACCAATTTCAGCGCCGTCCTCATCGCCGTTGTGGCGTTCCCGGTGGTCTGGCTGCTGCTGGGCAAAGCTTTCATCGGCATTTATTTCGCCATCCTCGCCGGCTTGCTGGCGGGTGTGCTGATCGGCCTCACCACCGAGTATTACACCTCCGACACCTACAAACCCACCCAGCGGCTGGCCGGCACCACCCAAAGCGGCACCGGCCCGCTGATCATCAGCGGCCTGGGCCTGGGCATGCAGTCCACCGCGCTGCCCGTGGTCATTGTGGCTGCCTGCATCCTGGCCGCCTTCTTCTTCTCCGGCGGCTCTGTGGACGCCACCCGGGGCCTCTACGGCATCGCCCTCTCCGCCGTGGGCATGCTCTCCACCCTGGGCATCACCCTGGCTACAGACGCTTACGGCCCGGTGGCTGACAATGCCGGCGGCATTGCCCAAATGGCTGATCTTGATCCGGAAGTGCGGGAACGTACCGACGCTCTGGATTCCCTGGGCAATACCACCGCTGCCACGGGCAAGGGCTTTGCCATCGGTTCCGCTGCCCTCACCGCCTTGGCCCTGATCGCCAACTATGTGGAAAAGGTGCAGCAGATCGACCCCGCCATACAGCTGGATCTGAGCCTGATGAACCCGGCCGTGCTGGTGGGCGTGCTGATCGGCGCCGCGCTGCCTTTCCTCTTCGCCGCCATGACCATGAATTCCGTTGGCCGCGCCGCCCAAAGCGTAGTGCTGGAAGTGCGCCGTCAGTTCCGGGAGATCGTGGGTCTGATGGAAGATACCGCTGAAGCGGATTATGCCAAATGCGTGGATCTCTGCGCCAAGGCTTCCCTGAAGGAAATGGTGCTGCCCACGGTCACTGCCGTGGCCACCCCGGTGATAGTGGGCTTGGTGCTGGGCTACAACGGCGTGGTGGGTCTGCTGGCGGGATCTCTGGCCAGCGGCTTCCTCCTGGCCATTTTCATGGCCAATTCCGGCGGCGCCTGGGACAATGCCAAAAAGTATATCGAAGCCGGCAATTTCGGCGGCAAAGGCTCCGATCCCCATAAGAGCGCGGTGGTCGGGGATACGGTGGGCGATCCCTTCAAGGATACCGCCGGCCCTTCCATCAACATCCTCATCAAGCTGATGTCCATGGTTTCTATTGTTTTCGCGGCCCTTATCGTCACCTACCATATCCTGTAGGCTTTGATCCGGACAGGACGGCCCCATCCGGGGCAGGGTATCTTCAGGTAAAATAAGCCGCCCGCCAGGTGGACGGCGCAAAAGCAGCTTTAGCATAAAAACCTCCTTTGGCAGCATCGGGAAGGCCGCCGGCCAACTCTGAACCAAGGAGGTTTTTCTGTGTCGGCAGGCGCAAACAGTAACGCCGCAACAGGTCAATAAGATCAAAAACAGGCTACTGAACAGGTCGGTAATCTCCTTTTCAGGTTCTGTTTATAGACCCCAGGCCCTTTTTGTGGTAAAATCGAATCAGGTTAAGCGCTAAAAAGTCAATTGCGAAAGGGATGATCAATTGATGAACAAGCCCAGGGCCTATTCCCTGTCTTTTGCCAAGATTTATCCGCTCTATATCGAAAAGGCCGCTAAAAAGGGGAGAACAAAAGAGGAAGTGGATGCGGCCGTCTTCTGGCTTACCGGCTATGACGCAGCCTCCTTGCGGCAGCAAATCATTGGCGGAGCGGATATGGAGGCATTTTTTCTGCAAGCGCCGCAAATCAACCCCAATGCTTCCCGCATCAAAGGCGTGATTTGCGGCCAGCGGGTGGAAGAGATAGAGGATGAAACCATGCGCAATATCCGCTACTTGGATAAACTCGTGGATGAGCTGGCCAAAGGCAAGCCGATGGAACAAATATTAAGAAAATAGACAGGCCGGATGGAGGAAAGCTGTCAGTTCCCGCCAAACAAAAGGAGGAAACAGGGTGAGCGGCAACTATGAATTTGACGCGGTGATCAAAAAGAATGCGGATATGGACGCCGCCTATGTGGAAATCCCCTTTGACGTCAAGGCGGCCTTTGGCAAAGGGCGCGTGCCTGTCCATGCCACCTTCGACGGGGAAGCCTATGAGGGGCAGCTGGTGAGAATGGGCACTCCCTGCCATATCATCGGTATCCGCAAGGATATCCGGGCGAAGATCAATAAGCAGCCGGGGGATACGGTGCATGTCACCCTGAGGGAAAGAGAAGCCAGCGGGATGCCTTACCAGGGGGATTCGTCTTCAATGCCAAAGATTATTCCGCATCAATAGATGAGCTTGCTTTGACATTGACGCCAAAGTATGATAAAATTTTATAAGGCGTTCAATGAATTTATCTGACTCCAGTAAGGAGAAAAATATGTATAAGTACTCGAACAAAAGGAAGGCGCAAGCGGAAAACACCAAATGGAATATCTATGTCAATGCCCGACGGTTGTTCAATGAAAAAGGCTTTTATAATGTGACAATGGACGAAATCGCCGAGAACTCCGGCGTGTCTGTTGGCACCATCTATTATTACTATAAAAACAAGAAGGAAATTATCGCCGACTACCATCAGGAGTTGGACAGCGCCTATAGCCAATATTACCACGATGTGATCCTCGCCCCTGGTTTCGAGGATAAAAGCACCATAGAAAAGCTGCTCCAAACCATCATTTTCATTTGCGAAACCACTGCCGGGCAGGGGTTGGAGAATATCCGTATCGTCTATCCTTATATGATGCGCAATGAAGATTTTTCCGCTAAAGTGATGCACAAAGACCGCCCTTATATGCGGATATTGCACCACTTATTTAGTGAGGCACAGGCAAAAGGCGACGTCGGCGCCGATGTGGGGATAGCGCAGCTGATCAGTGAAACCACGATGTTGGTCCGGGGCTGCCTCATTGAATGGTGCATCGCCGGCGGCGGGCCGGATGTGCGCAGCTTTTGCTATCATCTGATTAATACCTATTTGCAGGGGCTGACCCTAGCCAAGCATTCATGACAAGCAAACGGCGTTTTAAGCGGCTTTAACTTATGATTAAGTTTAAAAGTGCGTTCCCGGGTCGCGGGAACGCACTTTGATTATATGGCCGTATTTGTTTATTGGCTATCCAGCGGCGGGCGCCAGGTGGGAACGGCGCCGGTCAGGGATAGGGGTAGCCGTCGGTGATGGTAATCTGGCCCCTGCTCATGATCTGCAGATTATCCACGAAGATGTCCGGCTCCAGGATCACCAGGTCAAAATGGCCGCTGGCCGCGTGCCGGCCGCCCAGGGCCAGATTGCGCCCCAGGCCAAAATGGCAGGTGCCGTAGGAGGATTCATCCTCGATATAGCATTTGCCCCGGCATTTGGCATGGGTGTTGAGGCCGATGCCGAATTCGCCCACAATATACATGGCCGGGTCGCCATAGCTTTGCAGATATTCCCTGAGCCGCCGGCCTTCGGCATGCTCCTCGATCTCCGCGATCCGCCCCTTTTGCAAAGTAAGGTGGATCGGCTGCGCCACCTTACCGATATAACCCAGGGAACCGTCCACCACCAGCAGGCCGTTGGTCTGATCCTCCTCCACCGGGATATACATCTCGATGCTGGAGGAGGAATAGCCCTTACCGTCCTTGACCACGCCGTTAAAAAAGCCGGGATTGCGGCCTCTTTTCCAGAGGGTCAAATCTGTGCCCAGGGCAGTGGTTACGGTGATTTTGGAAGAATCGCGGATCTTACCGATGATCACCCGGGCCATGTTCTTGCTCTTTTGGGTATCCATGCCCAGAAAATCATAGGCCAGGATGGAAACGTTATCATTCGTACAGAGGGGCAGGGAAAGAAATTTGGTGCCCTGGCTGATGGCGCGTTTCACCGCCTCGGTGGTGACCAGGGAATATTCGGTGGCGCCGATCACCGTGTGGTAGCCGTCGAAAATATCCGGATGCCGGTCAAAGAAGACGCCGGCATGGATGCCCCGGTTCTCCATCATCATGATATGGGCGGTGGCGCCCCGTTTTTCCGCGCATTGCTCCAGAGCCTTGGCTTCCTGAATGTATTCGGGATTGGTGACGATCAGCAGCTTGGCGCGGCGGGGCAGCTGCAGCCAGTCGTTGATGACGATGCCGGCGCCCTGCAGGATTTTTTCTTCTATTTCCATATAGATCCCTTTTATCCGGGGCGGGAGAAGGCGATCCCCTCTCCCGCCCCTGTCGGCAGCTGATCAGAATGGATTTAAGCAACGATCAGCATATAGATGATCTGGAAAACGATGAGGAACAGGGCGATAGGCACCTGCTGCTTGATGACGCCGAAGCGGTCCTTCATTTCCAGCAGGGCCACGGGCACGATATTGAAATTAGCGGCCATGGGGGTGCAGAGCGTGCCGCAGTAGCCGCAGGTGAGGGCCAGCATGCCCACGCTGACCGGGTTGCCGCCCAGGGCCAGGACAAAAGGCGCGCCAATGCCCACGGTCATCACGGTGATGGCGGCGAAGGCGTTGCCCATGATCATGGTGAAGATCATCATACCCAAGGCATAGACGATGATGCCCACGGTCATATTGCCCTGGGGAATGATATTGCCCACCAGGCCCGCGATAACGTCGCCCACGCCGGCGGCGGTGAAGATGGCGCCCAGGGAGGCCAGCAGCATCGGCAGCATGCTCAGGGGCCCTACCAGGGAGAGCAGGCGCTCCGCGTCGGTCATGAAGGTTTTGGGCTTATTGGTATTGGCGTCGAAGGCGATCAGCAGGATAATGGCTACGATCACGCCCACGCCGATGCCCACCAGGGCGCCTAATTTGGTGAAGATGGCGAAGATCAGGGCGAAAATACCAATGCTCAAGGTGGGGAGGAAGATTTTCATGCCGATCTTGTTAAAAGACGTTTTGACGCTTTCTTTGCTGGGGGCGTTGGTTTTGCCCACCTTGACCTTGCGCAAAATGGCCGGGATGGTCATGAGGATGACCAGGCCGCCGTTGACTATGGGCGGCAGCCAGCGGCCTATAGCCAACACAACGCCTAAGGAGCACCAGAAGACCGCCGTGCCCAGCCGGGAAAGGTTTTCTTTGTCCCTGGCGTTCTTTACGCCCACATAGATGCAGATGAGGCCCATAATGATATAGATGATTTCCAATAGCTTGACGCTAAGCGTGATGTCCGGCGATGTGAAGAATTCCATATGGTCCCCTCCTTATTCCGCTTTTTCTTTGATGGGCTTGGCTCCGCTGAATGCCTGAGCGCCATAATACTTTTTGCAGAGCGCCTTATCCCGGAAGTAATAAAAGAGGATGCCGGCCAACACCGCGACGATCCCCACCGGGATCTCCACAATAGCCAGATCCAGCAGCTCTACCTGGTAGCCCAAGGGGGCCAGGGTGGACTGGACCAGCAGGCCGCCGGCGCCGCCCACGAACAGCACTTGGCAGAAGAACCAGGCCACGTTCTCCATGCCCGAGGACATGCCTTTGACCTTTTCGATATGTTCCGGGTTGGCGGTAAGCCCTTTGGCCTGAATCGCGCCTTCGCTCATGGGCATCACCACCGGCCGGACAAAACCGGCCACGCCGCCCAGGCTCACATTGAAGGCGGCCAGTACGCCCCGGAGTACGCCATAAGTGCCGATGATCATGCCGGGGGTGCTGCCTTTGACCTTGCCGATCAGCTTGGCGGCCGCCTCGTTCAGGCCGTTGCGTTCCAGGGTGCCCACCACCAGCATGATCAGGATAAAGATGGTCATGGCCCGGTTGGCCACGAAGGATGTGCCCAGGGTCGTAAGCAGTCCCTCTACGCCCAACCCGCCGGTCAGCGCCGTGACAATGGCAGCGGCGATGATGATGAGAATAGCGTCCAGCTTGAAGGCGAAACCGAGGATGACGATGAGGATACCTAGCAGCTTGATGTACTCCATACTTCGACCTCCTTATAAAATAATTAAGCGTTACCCGAATCAGGCGGCCAGCAGCCGATTACCGGCCGTTTTCTGATCAGAGCCAGAGAGAGGGAGCCGGGAGCAAGCTCCGCCTGCTTCCGGTAAACACAGCCACTGTTCATCATCAGCCGGATGATGCCCAGGTCCTGCAGCTTATGGGTGTTGGCGATCATCTCCAGAAAATCGTCCCTTGCGGTTTCGTCCGTCACCTCGGAAACATAAGCGGAGGCGGTGATCCAGGGGATGCGTACCGAGGAATACCGCTCCGATTCGCTGAAGGGCCGGCGCACCCAGGTGTTGATCATATTGCGCTCGAATTCCGCGGGGAAAAGCTGGGGCAGCCAGTTGTGGGCGTATTTGTTGAAGCGGTCCAGCCGCTCCTGGTTGTGGTAATCAAAGTCCGGATCCGTGGCGATCAGATCGGAGACAGCCGCCGCCATCTGCTGGTTCAGCTTGACGTTCCATTCATAGACCGGCTCCTCGGGCAGGACGTAATAGCCGTAGAGCTGGGCGCGGGGCAGCCAGAAGCCCTTGAAGGCCGGCGAGGTATAGCCGGAATACTGCTGATCCCATTCATGGGTGGGCACGCCGTGGTCGTCGATCACCACATCCGGCAGCAACCGCCACCACATGCGGGTCAGGGCCAGGGCTTCGCTGTGGATGGTGTTGTAATTGAAATACTCGTAATAGAATTCTTTGCCGATGGCATTGAAGCGGGCCACATGCAGCTTCCAATAAGGATTCCGCTCCTGCAGCTGATAATGGATGGCCGCGCCGTCGGCGTTCTCCATGGGGATCAGCGCCAGATTGAGGCGCTCCGGCAGGTTCTGGAAATCGGCGTTGGTCAGCAATTCCTTGAGCAGCATCAGGATGGCGTTGGTGGAGGACACCTCGTTGGCGTGATGCCTGCCGTTCAGCAGCTCCGCCGGCATGCTGCTGATCCGCTTGGTCCGGGAGATGTAGCCGGGCCAATCCGGCAGCAGCTCGGTGGCGTAGATGTCCCGGCCCTGGTAGCTGGTGGCCGCCTTATAGACGGCCAGGCCGGGCACCCGCCGCAGCTGACTGATGATCCGCAGGTACTGCTGGTAGCCGATGAGGACGCCTTCCATGATGTCCACATCCCGGATATCCAGATCCTTGACCGGATGGGGCATTTCCTGGACGGCGGCGCTGATTTCAGGCAAGCCCGGGGCCTGGAAGCTGATGCGGGATACGCCGCTGAAGCCCTGGGACAGGCTGAGCGCCCCCTGTTCCAGCAGCTGGCTGTAAGCGGTCAGCAGCTTAGCCAGCTCCGCCGGATCCCCTGTCTGCCGCAAATCTTCCGCCTGGATCTCCACCTGCCAGCGCCCCGCCACCCGGCGGACGCGGCTGATGCGCAGGTTTACCGAATTTTTGTCAAACAGCGCGGAAATCTCCCGCTCTCCCGCCTGAATGGCAGGGGCGGGGGCAGCCACGTCATACATGGTGAAAGCAAAGTAGGGCCGGCCGGTGGATTTTTTGATATCCGGCAGGATCAGGCCCGGCGCGTCCAGGGCCTGGCCGGCATTCTGCAGCCCGTAGATCTTGAAGAAATCCGTGCCGGCGAAGTAGATGTCCTCGTGCAGCGCATCCAGGGAAGAGATCAAATCCTCCCGGAAGGGCAGCCGGTAATCCGGCTCGCTCAAGCGCAGATCGAAATACATTTGCCCGAAATAAGGCTGGCCGCCGGCCAGCGGCTTGCCGTTGCATTTGGCGGCGATATGGTCCCGGCAGGCGGGCAGGATCTCCTGCTGGTAGATATTCCACACCGAAGTGGTGTCCGTGTCGATCCGCTGATCCAGCAGCAGCTGGCCGTTGCGGTAAACCGTCAGGTAGCCGCTGGCCGGATGCACCAGGCCCATCTGGGGATAGGCGTCCAGATAGGTGCGGGTGAACCAGGCGGCTTTGTAATCGGTCTCCAGCAGCAGCCGCTCCTCCCGGTCGAAAACGGTCACCAAATAGGTGATGTCCCGGTCGCCCTTGTATTCCACAAATTCGATCTGTTCCCGGGAGATACCCAGCTTCTGCCCCAGCAGATCGTCGATGGGATAAAGCTCCTGCAGATAACGGATGGCCAGATCATACCATTTATCAGGGTCGTTGTTATAGATATTGTTGTAATTGGGCGTGGCGCCGGGCTCGTCGAACCATTCCGTGACCCCTTCCGGCAGGAAAGCCTTAAAGGCGATGCGGATCTTGCCGATCTCACCCAAGGGCGGCAGCTGCGGCAGCACCGCTTCGGCGAGCCAGCTGAAGCCCTGCTTATAGGCGCAGATCAGCTGGTGCCGCTCCACCTTCACGCCTTTCTTGGCCAGCTGGCGGTTGAGCCGGAGCACAGTGCGGGTGCGCAATTCCTCTTCCTCGCTGAGAGCGCCGAAAATTTCCACCCGGTCCCCCGGCTGCAGCTGCGGCAGCACCTGTTCGGTGAGGAGCCGCTGATAAATATCTACTTCCCAGGGGATGGGATATTCCTTGTGCCAGACCTCTTTTAAACCTTTGTAATTGCGGAATTCCACGCCGGGGAAAGCGTCGGCCAGGGTCTTGCCCCGCTGCTCCACCTCTGGCGAAAAATAGCATACCGGCCCTTCGCCCAGCTCCGGGCGGTAGGCTTGTAAATAAGCCAGCTGGCCGTCCAGGTTTTCCATGGCCAGGCTGTCGATCATTTCCAGCAGATAGCGCTGCCAGTCGTAGTGCTCGCCCTGGATGGGGAAGCTCTGGCAAAAGGCGGCCGCGCCCTCGGCCAGTTCCCGGCCCTGGCCGTTGATGCGGATCTCCAGGCCGTCGGCGTTTTGCCCCAGTGAAACGGAAAATAGCGGCTCGCCGGTGAAAAGCACCCGGTTACCGCCGCCGTTTTGCTCAAAGCAGACCATGGGATAGGTATAGGCCACCGTTTCCATGCCGAAACGGGCCGCAAAATCGCAGGCTGCCGAGATCACGCTGAAATCGGCGGCATCAGGGAGGATAATCGCAAAATCCGCTGTGTCCGGCAGCAAATCCTCATCCGTGTCCTGCAGCAGCAGGCCGTCGCTGAACAGGCTTTCCAGCCCCCGCTGGCGCCGCTGGTCGAAATGGGGGAAAGGCCGGGTATGTTCGCTGCCGGCGATATACCCCTCCGGCTCAGCCACCCGCCGGTCGCAGATATCCCGGCCCAGGTAGGCCTTAAAATCCTGGGACAGGCTGGCCAGGCAGGGCGCGAAATCTTCCGGGCCGCCCAGGGCGATTTCAAGGCCCTTGCCATTGCTGCAGATAGAAAAACCCGGCTCCTTGCCCCAGACGGGATGAAGATACCGGATATCTCCGTCCGGTTCCTGCCCTGGGGCGTCTGTGCATACCGGGAATTCCATGGCTACCGAGTGAAAGCCCAGCAGCATCGCCAATTCCACGCCAAACCTGCTTAACTCAGGATCAGCGCCTTGATCCAGAAGAATCTGGATTCTGCTTCCCCTACCCATAATACGCACCTCTTTCTTAAAATAATAATTATAATTATAAATAAATTATAAATTTTATTATCAGAGTACTAAAGTATATGGGATCAGATCAGATTCATTGTAACTCATTCATTGTAATACACTCACTATAATACATCATATAAGCTTCTATTTCAAGACTTTTCAGAAAATAATCCCAAAATTTAACTTCACTTAAGGCCGCCGGAATGAGCCAATCAGGAACGGCGGTGCATTAAGCCCGTTTTGCCGGCGCGGCAATGAGATTACCCCGCCCGGCAGGTTTATGGCCCTAGTTCGCGAAATCTGTTACATGGCTTGCATAAGTAGCAGCCGCCGGATTTTAGCCGGCAAAAGGCCTCGGCCTATACTAAGCCTATATAACAGGTATGCGGGGCCACCTGCCGGTATGTGAAGCCGGCAAATAAAAAGTCGGATTATATAGAAGAAACGCAGCCAATCAAAATTTAAGAGAAGGAAGATCGCCTGATGCATATCAAACCATATTCCAGAAAAGCGCATTACTATGAGACCGACCAGATGGGCATTATCCATCACGCCAATTATATCCACTGGCTGGAGGAGGCCCGGGTGGATTTTATGGCGCAAATGGGTTTCGGCTATGACCGCGCCGTGCGCGCCGGAATCGACTTCGCGCTGCTTGGCGTAGCCTGTGAATACAAGTCCATGGTGCGTTTTGACGACACGGTGCAGATCCGGGTTGCCATAACCGCCTTGACCCAGACCCGAATGACGATCCGGTATCAAATTACCGACGCCAAAAGCGGTGAACAGCGGGCTCTGGGAGAAAGCAGGCACTGCTATTTCGACGCCAATAAAAAGCGCCCGGTTTCTTTGAAAAAAGCGCTGCCGGAATTATATGATCTGTTTGCTTCCCTTTGCGGCTTGGAAGAATGTGAACCCCCTGCGTAAGCAGGAAAGCGGGTAAGAAGATCAAGTATAAAGCTTTTATTCCGCAAGGGTAAACTTCCAGGAACAGTTACACGTTGTATCCGTAACCTCAGGGTAGCAGCTAAGGGCTTCGCAGGAAAAGCGGTCGTCGATTGCTTTGGCAAAATAGGTATATTCGATCAAGCCCACGGATTTGCAGGGATGATAGGCCATCCCCTGTTCTTTCCTGGCGTTTTGCACCCGGCAATCCAATGTCCGGTAAATCAGCGTCCGCTCTTTGACGATGATTTCATCGCGGTTAATATTGGCGTAAAAGCGGAAGGCCAGCGCCTTTTTCAGCCCGGGGATTCCCGCCCGCTCAGGGAGATTGAGAAACTTTTTAATGCGTTTGGCCTCTATTTCCGTAAAACGCCGCCAGGCGTTTTGGTCATGGGCCATGGCCTCATCCATGCCGAATTTCTGTTCGATTGACTGAAACCAAACGCCGTCCATGGCCAGCCAGTTTTTGGCGTATAGCTCTATCAGCCGCAGCAAGTCCGCTTTACTTAACTGTTCGATTTCCCGGTTTATCATACGCTTCCCCTTTGTTATGGCTTTTTCTGTTTTCAGTGTGCTTTCAGAGGACTGAACGTGATTTCGATTTTTGTGCCGGTCTGACCCGTATTAACAATCCTGATCATACCGTCATGGGCCAGAACAATATGTTTGACAATGGCCAGCCCCAGCCCTGTGCCGCCGGTTTTCTTTGACCGCGATTTATCCACCCGGTAAAAACGCTCGAAAACCCGCTCCTGCTCAACCGCTGGTATACCGATGCCTGTATCGGTAACATAAATCTTAGTCCCTGCAGCGGTTTCTGAAATCTCAACCAACACCGAGCCCCCGGGCTTGTTATACTTAATCGCGTTATCCATAAGATTGTAAAGCATTTCATGGATCATGGCAGAGCTGCCGGATAGGGTTCCCCCGCCCTGCACCGTCAGGCTGACGGCAAAGGCCGCCGCCTTTTGCGCCAGGGCTTCCCGGCATGCCGCCGCTACTTGCGCCAGGTCTATGGTTTCAAATTGCGGCGGATCCGCCTTTTCATCTAACTCGGAAAGCATGATGATGTCCTCGATCAGCGTCATCAGCCGGGACGCCTCGTCCATGATTTTTTCATAAAAACGCTGTTGATCCCCGTCTTTCACCACGCCGCCGGCAAGCATTTCCGCGTTGCCGTAAATGCTGGTCAGCGGCGTTTTCAGTTCATGGGAGACATTGGCTGAAAACTCACGGCGGCGCTGGTCGGCCAGGGCTTTCTCCGTGATGTCCAGCAAAAAGAGGATGGCCCCTGTTTTTGCCACCGGGCTGAGCAGCACATTGTATAGCCTGCCGTCCTTGGCAAAGGTCATGTTTTCCGCGCTGCCGGACAGCGCCCTTTGTATGCCCGCCATCAGCGTTAAATCCCGTGAAAGCTCGCGGATCTGCCGCCCTTCCAGAGCGGGATCCGCGTCAAAGATCCTGATTGCGCTTTTATTGATGGAGAGAATAGCGCCCTGGCCGCCCACCATCACCACGCCTTCGTTCATGTTCTCCGTGATGGCGTGGATGGTGTGGTTGCTTTTTTGCAGGGCCGCAAAGTCTTCCGCTATTTTTTCCCGCTGGCGGGCAATGGCCCGCACAAAGGGTGCCAGCTCGTCATAGGGGGCGGTCAGCTCGCCCTCCAGCTCCACCTGGTTGATGGGGGCCAGGATCCCCTTGGTGAGCCGGCCGGCCCACAGATATCCCGCCGCCATGATGGCCAGCACAATCCCGAGAACAATGGGCAAGGCCTCGGCAAAAAGCCCCCACAGGCTATGGGTGGTTTTGGCGAAACGCAGGACGCTGCCGTCGGCCAGCCGGATGGCATAATAATAGGTACGCAGGCCCAATGTGCTGGAATAGCGGCTGCTTTCACCGCTGCCGCTGGCCAGCGCTTCCGCCACTTCCTCCCGCTCAAGGTGGTTTTCCAGGTTGCGGATATCCGATACGCTGTCAAAGCGCACGCCGCCGTCAGCCAGGATCAGGGTTGCCCGGAGATCTGCGGGCGCATAGTCCTCCAGCTCCCGGAGGGCGCTTGGCGTATCGTCGTTCATAAAGACCTGCAGCCGCTCCCGCAGATCCGCTTTCACCTGTACGGCGAATTGGGCATAGAAAACAAGGCAGAGCAGCGCCGCGGCAAACAGTACCGCCAGCGTGGTCAGGAAAACCATATTTAAATAGATCCGTTTTCTCATGCCGTTACCCGCCGATTTTATAGCCCACGTTTCGTACGGTGGTGATGGCGGCCCCTGCCACCCCCAGCTTTTGCCGCAAGGATTTGATATGCATATCCACCGTGCGGCTCTCGCCATGATAGTCGAAGCCCCAGACCTGCTCCAGCAGCCTGTCCCGGCTCAGCACAATCCCGGCGTTGAGCATCAGGTAATGGAGCAGCTCGAATTCCTTGAAGGTCAGCGTGACCGCTGCTCCGGCAGCGAAAACCGTGCGCTTATCGCTGTTTAAGACGACGCCGGCCACAGCCAGCTCGTTTTTGCCTGGCCCGGGATCATCAGAGCGCCGCAGCACCGCCTTGACCCGGGAAATGACCTCCAGCACGGAAAAAGGCTTGGTGATGTAATCGTCCGCGCCTAAGTCCAGGCCCTTGATCCGGTCCAGCTCGCCGCCTTTTGCCGTGAGCATGATCACGGGGATACGCTGGTATTGATCCGCCTGTTTCAGCCTTTTGAGGATGCTGAGGCCGTCAACCCCGGGCAGCATGATGTCCAGTAAAATCAAGGACGGCGCGCCCTGGGATAAGGCGGGCCAAACATCGCCGCCGTCGGCAAACCCTTCCGCCTGAAAGCCTGCCGTTGTTAAGGCATACATCACCATTTCCCGGATGCTGTCGTCGTCCTCAACCACAAAAATTTGCCGCATGCGTTCACCCCTTACAAAACCTGCTTATCCTTGTGCTGCCCGGTGATGGAGAAAATGACCCATTCGGCAATATTTACCGCGTGGTCGCCGATCCGCTCATAGTATTTGGCGATCTGCAGCAGGTCAAAGGCCTGCTCGCCGTTGTGCACATCCTGGTGGACCAGGGCGATCAGATCCGCTTTGATGGTCACATACAGGTCATCCACCACATCGTCGTGGGCAATAACCGCTTGGGCCAGGGCCAAATCATTTTTGACATAGGCGTCGATGCTCTCCGTTACCATCCTGATCGTGGCTTCCGCCATCTGGGGGATATGCTCCAGTCTTTTGATATAGGGCTGTTCCGCCAGGTAAACGCAGAGCTCGGAAATATCCGCCGCCTGGTCGCCGATGCGCTCCATGTCGGTGATCATCTTCAGCGCCGTGGAAATCTTACGCAGATCCCTGGCCACCGGCTGCTGGCTCAGCAGGAGCTTCAGGCATTGGCTTTCGATCTCTTTTTCTTTATCGTCGATCAGGTCGTCGCTCTGCATCACCGCGCCGGCCAGGGCAATATCCTGCTCCACCAGGGCCTTGGTGGCTTGGGCGATCGCGCCTTCAATCATCGCGCCCATTTCGATCAAGTTGTTATGCAGCTGGGACAGCTGCTCGTCAAAGCGGCTTCTCATCATCCAAACCTCCCGGTAATATAATCCTCCGTCCGCCGATCCCGGGGCAGGGCAAACATGGCTTCCGTATCGCCATATTCGATCACTTCCCCCAGCAGGAAGAAGGCGGTTTTGTCGCTGATCCTGGTGGCCTGCTGCATATTATGGGTCACGATAATTATACTATAAGCGCTGCGCAAAGTCAGCAAAAGTTCTTCGATTTTCCCGGTGGAAATGGGGTCCAGGGCGCTGGTGGGCTCATCCAGCAAAAGTACCTCCGGCGAGACGGCCAGGGCCCGGGCGATGCACAGCCGCTGCTGCTGCCCGCCGGAAAGCCCCAGGGCGGATTTTTTCAGCCGGTCTTTGACTTCATCCCAAATAGCAGCGCCTTGCAGGGATTTCTCCACAATCTCATCCAGCTCGTATTTGCCTTTGACCCCGTGGGTCCGGGGACCGAAGGCGATATTGTCATAGACGGTCATGGGAAAAGGGTTCGGCTTCTGAAAGACCATGCCCACCCGTTTGCGCAGGCTGTTCACATCCATCTGGCCGTAAATATCCGCGCCGAAAAGCTTGACGCCGCCCCTGATCCTGCAGCCCTCCACCAAGTCGTTCATCCGGTTCAGGGTTTTCAGCAGGGTAGACTTGCCGCAGCCGGAAGGCCCGATGAACGCTGTGATATTCTTTTCGTCAATGGCCAGGTTGATATTTTTCAGGGCCTGAAAAGCGTCGTAATACAAGTCAAGGTTTTCTATGGTAAAGCAATTCATTGGGCGCCTCCGATTCTTTTGGCGATTTTTGCCGACAGCGTATTGATCAGCGCCACCACCAGCAAAAGCACCACCGCCGTGGCATAGCCCTCGTCGGTGTGCAGCCCCTCGCTGGACAGGGCGTACATATGCACGGATAAGGTCCGGGCGGACATCATGGGGTCGGTGGGCACCTGGGCCACGGTGCCGGCGGTGTAGATCAGGGCGGCGGTTTCCCCCACGATGCGGCCGATGGCCAGGATGATCCCGGCCAGGATACCGGGGATGGCGGCAGGGAGCACGATTTTGAATACGGTTCGGAGCTTGCCCGCGCCCAAGCCGAAGGCGCCTTCCCGGTAGGTGTCCGGCACCGCTTTCAGCGCTTCCTCGCTGGAACGCATGAGCAGCGGCAGGATCATCATGGACAGCGTAAAGGCCCCGGCCAGCAGGGAAAAGCCCCAGCCGAGAAAAGTCACGAAAAAGAGCAGCCCAAACAGGCCGTAAACAATGGAGGGGATGCCGGACAGGGTTTCCGTGGTCAGCCGGATCAGCGCCACCGCCCGGTTGCCGCGCCCGGCGTATTCGGTCAAATAGATCGCCGAAAAGACGCCCAGGGGCACGGCAATGGCCAGTGACAGCAGGGTCATCAACACAGTGGAGATCAGGGCGGGCGTCAGCGAGACATTTTCACTGTTATAGGTCAGTGAAAACAGGGAGGGCTTGATATGGGGTATGCCTTTCACCAGGATAAAACCGATCAGGAAAGCCAGGACGCCCAGGGTGATGACGGCCGCCGCCCAGGTGACAAGCCGGGCCGCCGCTTCAAAGGGTTTTTGCCGCTTCATTGGCCGGCCCTCCTTTTCAGCGCGGAGAAACTCAGGTTGATGATCAGGATAAAGACGAACAGCACCACGCCGGTGGCGATCAGCGCTTCCCGGTGCAATTCGGCGGCGTAGCCCATCTCAATGACAATATTGGCGGTCAGGGTGCGCACGCCCTTCATCAGGGAGACGGGCATCCGGGCTTGGTTGCCCGCCACCATGATCACGGCCATGGTCTCGCCGATGGCCCGGCCCACCCCCAGCACCACGGCGGCCAGGATGCCGGACTTGGCCGCCGGCAGCACAATGAAAAACACGCTGCGGTAATGCCCCGCGCCCAGGGCCAGGGCCCCTTCATAGTAGTGCTCCGGCACAGCCAGGAGCGCGCTCTCGGCGATGCCGATCACCGTGGGCAGAATCATGATCCCCAACAGGATGCAGGCGGCCAGGATGCTGTTCCCGGCCAGCGGCACAATGGCCGCCATACCGAAGAAGCCATACACCACGGAAGGGATGCCCGCCAGCAGCTCCACCCCGGGCTTGATCTTTTTATACAGCCCCTTAGGGCAGGCCCGGGCCAGGAACACGGCGGTGAGCACGCCGATGGGCACGCCGATCAGGATAGCGCCTGCCGTTACATAGAGGCTGCCCACGATCATCGGCAGGATGCCGAAGGCGGGGGGGATATCGCTGGGCGACCATTCCCTGCCGGCCAGAAAGTGGAGGGGGCCGATTTTGGCAATGGCCGGAAAGCCGTTGGCAAAGAGGAAAAAGCAGATCAGGATCACCGCCAGCAGGGAGGTGAGCGCCGCGGTCAGGAACACGGCGCTCATGAACTTTTCCTTGAACCGGGTCTTCATTGAACCGCGCCCCACTCGGTTGCCTCGCCGGTAAAGATGGCTTTGACTTGGTCTTTCGTCAGGCTGGTCAAGGGATTCTCATTATTGACGATCACCGCGATGCCGTCCAGGGCAATGGCGGTGGGCGTCAGCGCCGCCAGTTCGCTGTCTTTCAGCTCCCGGCTGGCCATGCCGATATCGCAGGTGCCGTCTATGGCCCCGGTCATGCCCGCGGAGGAATCGCTTTGCTGGATTTCAATGGCGGCGTTGGGGTTGATCTCCAGATAGGCTTCCTTAAGCTTTTCCATGACCGGCGTGACGGATGAAGAACCGGCCACCACGATCTTGCCGCTGGGTTTATCCCCGGCATAGGCAGGTGCGTCTTCCGTGATGGCGATATAGCTTTTGGCCACCACCGCCTGGCCTTCGGCAGAGAGGATGAAGTGGATAAAGTCTTCGGCAACCCCGGCGGGCTCGCCTTTAGTGGCGATATTGAAGGGCCGGGAGATGGCGTAGGCATTGTTTTTGACGTTTTCCGTAGTGGCGTCCACGCCGTCGATCTGCAGGGCCTTGACCGTCTCGTTGAGCGCGCCCAGGGAGATGTAGCCGATGGCGTAGGGATCCCCGGCGATATTGGTCATCATCACGTCGGTTTGCTTGGCGATGACCGCTTCTTTGGTCGTCAGATCCTTCTTGCTGCCGTCGTCGCCCTTGACTTCGATGCCGAACAGCTCAATGAACGCGCCCCGGGTACCGGAGCCGTCTTCACGGGAAACAACGCTGATGGATTCTGACGTATCGAAACCGGCATCATTATTGGCACATCCGGTTATGGGCGCCGTAAGCAGCGCTAAAAGCAATAGGGCACTGACCATTTTTTTCATTTTTTGTTTCCTCCATATTTATTTCTTCATTTTTTATCACATGTTCATAATATGGGAGAGAAGTATAGCCTAAATACAGCGGCGTGTAAAACCTGTGTAAAAATGAAGCCGCCAATGGCGCCTCAAGCGGAAAAATTTGTTTGTTTTGTCCGGCGGATACTTGACGGCAGGGGCCGATGGCCCCACAATAGTAGTGACTGCGCCAGGGCTAAGGGGCGAGCCTATACCCTTGTCCGGGAAGGGAGCAAAGCCGTGGATTATCATTTAGATTTAGCACGCCTATCTATTCAGGAATATCAAGAGCTGCTTAAAAAGCAAAATCTTTTGCCTGGGCGCAGGGTGCTTTGGCAGGATATGGACAAGAACTTTGCTTTACTGCAAAGCCAAGGGATCAATACCCTTGCGCAGCTTAAAAAAATCCTTGCCACGCCCGTAAAAATCGCGGCCTTTGCCGCCGTCAGCGGTATAGCGGAAGAGTACTTAGGGATTCTGAAAAGGGAAATCGGCAGCCTGGAGCCAAAACCCGTTCCTCTGGCAGCCTTTCCCGGCATAGATCCCCCGTTGATCGGGGCGTTGAATGCAGCCGGGCTGAAAACATCAAAAGACTATTTTGAGTATTATCAGGCCACGGCGGATGAATTGTTCTGTCTTTGTAATCTGGTCAGGATTAATGGCGTGGGGCCGGCTGCCGCAAAAACATTTTACGAAGCGGGATACCGGTCTGTTGCCGATGTTGCAGGAGCGGACGGGGCAGTCATGCTTGAGCGGGTCTCCGCTGTCAATGAAAGACAAGGGTATTATAAAGCCAGGCTGGGCCAAAAAGACATGCAGTTTTGTATTGATTTTGCGCTATTGCTTGAGAAATATTGCACCTGATTAGCGAAGGCGGAGCGCTTTGTCTAAAGTTCACCGCGCCTTTGTGTTTAAACCCCTTCGCTTTGCCAGAGCCCCGCCATCCGGATGGACAGCGGGGCTTTTCCCTTGTTTGAGCAGGCCATTCCGGGAGAGAAAACAATATTATCGGGAATTTTGTCAGATTTCTATGTAAAACAGAAATTGACTTGACCGAGTTTCCATACTATAATGAACATGCAGTTGTCGTTATATTGGGAAAATTCTGTACAAATTTTTTACTTATTGTTTGATCCTACGGTTTTTAGGTTTGGCTACTAACGGCCTTTGGCCTGTGCTCCCGGGAGGGAAAAAGTGTTTAACCCTCTATCTGACAAAAGGACTGACAAAAGGGCAGCCTCTGTCTTGGCGCTGCTGGGGCTGCTGTGCACGCTGCTGTTCGTTCCGGCAGGGCCGGCGGCAGCCGCGCCGGGGGACAATGTCACCCAGAACTGGCCGGCCGCGGCCGTGTTTTACGAAGCGCCCTGTCCGGATACGCCCACCTTTTCCATGACGGAGGAGGCCTTTCTGGCCTGCAAAACCGCGCTGGAAAGCCGGGTGGTGCTCGCTTACAGCCAGCTGCTGGCGGCCTTGCCTGCCGGGCAGCGCCTGGCCCTGGAGCAGGGCCAGCAGGATTGGATCGCTTGCTATTATGCTTATCTGGAAGCCCTGGCCCAGCTCTGGGACGATCAGGTGAAGGTCTGGTATGGTACGGACCAGGAGCGCCGCACCAATATCTACCGGGACGCGGCCTTAGGCATGCTGCTTAACCGGGCCTATGACCTGGAATCCTGGCTGGACGGCTGCTACGCCGCGCTTGATCCTGCCGCCGCCGGGGCTAAGGCTCTCGAACTGAAGCAGGCCCTGACCACCTTGCAGGTGGACATGGGCCTTTGCCTTTATGTCACCGGCGAACAGTACCGGGCCAAGATCACCGCCGCTCACCGGGCTTTCTATACCTTTTATGACAGCAACCTGGCCTTTGTCCAGGCGGCCCGCCCCGGCGACCAGCCAATGCTGGTGGCGGAAGGCTATCTGCAGGTGCAGCGTATGAGCTACCTGACTCATCTGCACTATCAGGGCTGCCGTTTTTTCCACAGGGAACGGGAAGAATGAGTGCCGTTTTTTTCCTTATTTTTCTGATTTATTATAAAAGTATAAAATAAAATTTTTTTGACGGGGGTGATAGGTTCAGGTTTGGCCTGTTTATTGGAAACCGGAAAGCTTATTTATGGTAGAAAACAAAAGCCAGAGGAGGGATTATCCAACTATGAAACGCTCGCACCTGCTCATCTCATTATTAGTGGCCATGGCTCTGCTGCTGGGCCTGTCCGCCTTCGCCTTGGCCGCCGGCCCCCTGGACAGCCTGCTGACCACGGCGGAATCCAGCAACTGGACAACAACCACCTCCAGCGATGATGTGATCGCTTTCTGTGAGACCGTCGCCGCCAACAGCGGCGGCCGTATCCGCCTGGAATATACTTATACCACGCCCAATGGCAATCAGATTCCGGTGTTGGTGATCGGCAAGCCCGCGCCCAGCGGCCCGGAAGCGGTGGATCCGGACAAGGCTGTGGTCTATATCAACTGCAATATCCACTCCGGCGAGGTGGAGGGCAAAGAGGCCATGCTGATCTTCGCCAGGGAAGTGGCTTTAGGGCAGCATGACGATTTACTGCAGGATCTGGTCATCGTCCTTTGCCCTAACAGCAGCCCGGACGGCAACGACAATCTGGGTAAGAACCGCATCACCACCCAGTTCACCCCGAAGCTGGTGGGCACCCGGGTGGACGGCCAAAACTTGAATATGAACCGGGATATGACCAAGCTGGATTCTGTTTGCGCCCGCTCTATTGTGGATCTGGTGGATAAATGGGATCCGGTGCTGTTTATCGACGCCCATGCTACCGACGGCTCTTATATGCGCCATGCCATCACTTATAACTGGGGCCTGAACGCCGGTACCGACCCTGAGCTGCTGGCCTACAACCGGGATGTTTTCTGCGAACGGGCCCTGCGTAGCGGCTCCTATCTGGAATCCCAGGGCAAGGTGGCCATCCCTTATGGCAACTGGGGCTATTATTACAGCGATATCGTGGCCGAGGGCTGGCGCACTTTTGAGGATTATGCCCGCTACACCACCAACTACGCCGGCCTGCGCAACCGCCTGGCCCTGCTGCTGGAAGTCTATTCCTACGACGAGTTCTCCGTGCGGGTGGATACCCAGTATGAATGCATTTACGGGGCCCTGCAGGTGGTGGCCAAGGATAAGGCTGAGATCAAGGCCCTGATCGCCGCGGCGGACGCCCGCTCCCTGGCCCGGGCTACCGAAGGCGTCGACCCCGTCACGGATATTGTGGCCCTGAATTCGGAGATGACCATCCTCAAGCTGGGCGGCAATGATAAGCTAACCGTGCTTTCCTATGCCACCGACGCGGAGGGCAAAGTGATCGGCACCCGTCTCTACGATG
This sequence comes from Bacillota bacterium, assembly GCA_036733985.1. GTDB lineage: Bacteria > Bacillota > Dehalobacteriia > UBA4068 > UBA4068 > DAIMZM01. The sequence continues at coordinate 1,250 of DAIMZM010000011.1, read as the reverse complement.
AGGAGGGCGACCCCTACGCCATCGAATACGGCGCGCCCACAGATTATCAGACCGACTACTGGGGCACGTTCGTCCCCACGGATTATGAGGTGATGGGCGCTTACTACCTGGTAGACGCGGATTGTGTCGATTTCATCGATACCATGCTCTTCCATGGCGTACAAATCAGCCGGCTGGAGGCGGATCTTACCCTGAAAGCCGGGGCTTATCAGTGGTATGACGTCAATTCTTTCACGGTTAAAGAAAAGATCTACGAGGGCCATTATCAGGATGTGGTGGACGGCGAATGGACCGCCGGCGCGAAAGCCATCGTCATTCCGGCGGGCACCTATGTGATCTCCACCGCCCAAAGCCTGGGCTCCTTTGCCGCCATGATGCTGGAACCGGCCTGCGTGGACGGGGGCGTCTCCTGGAACTATTTTGATGGCTACATGGATGCCAAAGCCGGCTGTTTCCGGGCCAATTACACCAGCCAGGTGGCGGGCCTGGAGCATACCCTGTCCCTGCCCATTCTCAAGCTGGCGGACTTTGGCGCGCTCAGCCCGTCCACAGACTATCTGAACCGCATGAGTTTCTATGATGTGTCCATCGTGGACTGGTACTATGACGCGGTGCGCTATGCCTACTTCAACGGCCTGTTCCAAGGGACCGGCGCTACCGCCTTCAGCCCCGCCGCTACCATGACCCGGGAACAGCTGATCACCGTGCTGTACCGCATGGCCGGCAGCCCGGCTGTCACCGGCAGCGCCTCCTTCAGCGACGTTGCGGCCGACGCGCCTTATGCGGCTGCCGTGAGCTGGGCGGTTGAGAACAAGCTGGTTGCCGCTGGCGATGCGAACGCTAAGTTTGGCGTGGGCCAGGGCGTTACCCGGGAGCAGTTCGCGGTGATTCTTCACCGCTATGCCCAATACAAGGCGCTGGATGTAAGCGCCACCGCCGACCTGTCCGCCTATAGCGACGCGGCCAGTGTCAGCGCCTACGCCCTGGAAGCCTTCCAATGGGCCTGCGGCGCCGGGGTCATCGGCGGCGTCACCGAGACGGCCCTGGCGCCCCAGACTCAGGTGACTCGGGCGCAAATGGCCACTATGCTGATGCGTTTTGCCGAGGGCCCGGCCAAATAGGATCCGCTTCCCTTACCGGGAAACGAAAACCAAATCAGCAAAACCCCGCCTTTAAGGCGGGGTTTTTGTTTGGCTCCCAGGCCCATTGCCGGCCGGCGCCCTGTTTCTCAATATAAAGGCCTAATCCAG
>DAIMZM010000010.1:0-36824 GCA_036733985.1 Bacillota bacterium | reverse complement strand
CCCGGCTTATATGTCGAAGGCATCTATTCCCATTTCGCCTCAGCCGACGGCGAGGATCTAACCTATGCTTACCATCAGCTGGAGGTTTTCCAGGACTTTCTGGACAAGCTGGCGGCGGCAGGGCTGCATATCCCCGCCGTACATATCGCCAATAGCGCGGCGACGATCCGGATGCCTGAGAGCAGGCTTAAATTAGCCCGGGGCGCGGCCTTGCCCGCAGGGTTCTATCCTTCGAAGCATGTGAGCCGTGATTTGGCGGACCTGCGTTTTGCCATGAGCCTTAAAGGCCAGGTGGGGCTGGTGAAAACGCTGCCGGAAAATTACGCTGTCGGCTATGGCTGCACCTATAAGACCACCAGGCCCACCCGCATCGCTACCCTGGGCCTGGGTTACGGCGACGGATACCCCAAGGCCCTGTCTAATAAAGGCTGTGTCTTGATCCACGGTGAAAAGGCGCCGATCATCGGCAATATCTGCATGGATCAGATGATGGTTGACGTAACAGATATTTCAGATGTGCGGATGGGTGACGGGGTGGTCTTTTTCGGCCGCCAGGGCAACCGGGAAATCACGGTTGAGGATCTGGCGGACCTGGCAGGCGCTACGGCGCTGGAAATGTTTGCGCCCTTACATATGCGCTTGCCCCGTATTTACGGGCGTGGCGATGCGGAAATATATCCCCGCCAGCAGATTAATATCGGCACTTTCAGCGCCACGGAATTCTGATTTGCCAAACAGGGTCCAAACCGGCCTGGCTTGCCAAAGTCTCCGGGCGGCGGCAATGCCCATGCTGAGGGAGTTGCCGGGCCGGCGTTAGTTGAGACTATGAGAAGGGGTGAGGGGAAGATAAGGTTTTACTGACCGCAGCCCAGGGAGAGCCCCTCCGGCTGCTGTCCGGCACTAAATAGGCATTACAAAAAAGGAGGAAAGAAAGAATGAAGAAGACTCTTTTGTTGTTGGTTGTTCTGCTAGTGTCTGTGATGCTTCTGGTATCAGCTTGTGGTAAACCCGTTGAAAGTGAAACGGCAGACCCGGCAAGCTCCGGCGAGACGCCCGCACCGGTTGCCGACGGCGAACGTCCTTTGCGCATCGGCGTATCCGGCGACGCTCTGGCTGACCCGGCTATGGGCAGCTACAATTCTTGTCTCCAGTCCTATATCAATCTTTATGATTCCCTGGTCATGTATAATGTTGAAGGCGAATTAGTGCCGCTGCTGGCTTCTTCCTGGGAGCCTTCTGAAGACGGCCTGACCTACACCTTGAAGCTGAATGAAGGCTGGACTTTCCATGACGGCAGCGAAGTGCTGGCTTCCGACGTGGTATTCAGCCTGAACCGTCTGCTGACCATCGGCGCGGGCCTGTCCTTTGTCTTTGAAGGCTTTGTGGATAGCGCCGAGGCCCTGGACGACTATACGGTGGCTTTCCATCTGCCCGCTCCCGACGCGGTGTTCATCGATCGCTTAAGCCGCCTGTACATCGTTAATGAAGACCTGATCATGGCCAACCTGTCTATGGATAACCCCACTTACAGCTATGGCGAATTTGGCGATTACGGCATTTCCTACCTGGTGGCCAATGACGCGGGCAGCGGCCCCTACGCCCTGACCGAGTTTGTGGCCGGCAATTACATGCGCGCTGATATGTATGAAGACTATGCCCTGGGCTGGGGAGAAAACGCCCCCACCTATATCAAGTTCATCAACAACTGCGAACCCAGCACCGTCCGGACCATGCTGGCCAATAAAGAGCTGGAAATCAGCGACAATTGGCAGAATGCCGAGACTTACGCTGCCTGGTCCAGCATGGACGGCATCAGCATCACCCAGTATTCCTCCGGCGCAACCGTGATGGTGCCTTTCAACTGCTTCCGCGCGCCTACCGACGACGTCAATGTGCGCCGCGCTATTGCCTGCCTCATTGATTACGCTTCCCTGGTGGAGAGCATTTACCCCGGTTCCCAAGTGTCTTACGGCCCCGTCAACACGGCTGTTCCCGGCGCTGACGCTTCCGTCACCGAGCTGGCCTACAACTATGATCTGGAACGGGCCAAAGCTTACCTGGCCGCTTCCAAATACGCGGATCAGCTGGACAGCGTTGTTGTGGAATTCTTCTGCGGCGCGGATTCCGCATCCCAGGAGAAGATCGGCCTGACGGTTCAGGCTGCCGCCAGCCAAATCGGCCTGAATGTCAAAGTCACCACCGCGCCTTATTCCACCCTGCTGGAACTGGTGGGCTCTGCCGAAACTACGCCTAATATCATCGTCAACAGCCTGTGCCCGCTGTATTGGGACGCCAGCGATATGTTTGTGGCCCACTATGCCGCTGCCCAGGGCACGATCATGAATACCTGCTGGATCGAAGACAGCGCTTTTGTCGACCAGGTTTATGCTTCCCTGAAGATTGCGGATCCGGTGGACCGCTATGCCGCTTATGCGGAGATCAGCAGCTATATCACGGATCAGTGCTTCAGCATGTTTGCCGGCGACCTGGTGGAGAAGGTGGCTTACCAGTCTGATTATGTGTATTGGCCCACCGCTGCCGAATACTTCGATAAGGACGGCACGGTGAACGTGAACGAGCTGGGCTATCAGTATTGGGCCCATGACTTTGAAATCTACGCGGACAAAATGTAAGTCATACGCAAGTGTTCCCCAGGCTTTGACCGCCTTCCCGCTTTAATCGTTTTAAGCGAACCTTTCTCTCGACATTCCCCTCTTCTACCTTATCTTTGGCCCGCCGGGTCCCCGGCCCGGCGGGCCAAAGACGCACACGCCCTTACCGTCAGCTAACGCCATTTAAAACGGGGTGAAACGCATGTTGCGATTTTCGATCAAAAGGCTATTGTTCAGCATCTTTGTCCTATTCGGCATTTCCATTGTTATTTTCAGCTTGGCCAGGGTAATCCCGGGGGATCCGGCGCGCATGGCTTTAGGTTCCAGCGCGTCCCCGCAGGCAGTGGCTGAGCTCCGGGAAAAGATGCATCTGAACGATCCGCTGCCTTCACAATACGTCAAGTGGATAACCGATGTTTTCCAAGGGGATTTTGGACAATCCCTGTCTTCCAAGCGGCCGGTCACAGCCGATGTTTATGAATTCTTCCCCGCTACCCTGGAATTGATCCTGGTGGCAGCGGTCATTGATATCGTGTTTGCCTTTATTATGGGCATCGCGGCGGCCAAAAGGCGTAACTCCTGGCTGGACGGGACGATCCGGGTCTTCTCCTATCTGGGGATCTCGGTGCCGGCCTTTGTTTGGGCCGTCCTGTTCATGCTGTTTTTCGGCTTTATCTGGCAGGTTCTGCCGGTGGTGGGCCGCCTGACCACCGGGTTGGCCATACCGGCCCGGGTCACAGGCCTCTATATCATCGATTTCCTGATGGCGGGCAATGTTTCCGGCGCTCTGGACGCCCTGGGCCATGTTTTCCTGCCCGCCCTGTCCCTGGCCATCGGTACCATGTGTCAGGAATCCCGCATTCTCCGTTCCTCGCTGATCGATAATATGAGCAAGGAACATATCACGGTTACCACCAGCTTTGGCATTCCGCAGAATAAGATCATCCGCAAGTATTTGCTCAAGCCTTCTTCCGTGGCGGTGATCACGGTGATCGGCCTGGATTTCGCCTCCATGATGGGGAACGCCTTCCTGGTGGAGGCGGTCTTCGGCTGGCCCGGCCTTTCCAAGTATTGCCTGAACGCCATGCTGAGCAAAGACTTCAACGCCATCTGCGCCTGTGTTTTGATTATCGGCCTGATGTATACCGTGATCAATATTATTGTGGATTTAGTCAACGCCACACTGGATCCTAGAGCAAGGCTGGGTGATTGATATGACAAATAAAACCTTGAATATAAACTGCGCCGCCAATAAGGAGGTAAAGGGCCGGGGCTGGTTCTCCCCCTCCCGGCGGGAAAACCTGAAAGTCTACTGGTTTAATTTTACCCGGAACAAGTTTTCCATCGTGGGCCTGGTCATTGTACTGATTTCCCTGTTCCTGGCTCTGCTGGCCCCCCATATCGTACCGTATCCGGATCATATCACCGGCTTTGTGGATTTCAACCAGGCCGGTCAGGCGCCTAATAGCGTGCATTGGTTCGGCACGGACGTCTATGGCCGGGATGTGCTTTCCCGCCTGGCCTACTGCTTCCGGGGCGCTTTGCTCATGTCCGTGGTGGTTTTGGGCATCTCCATTCCCTTTGGCGTGATCATGGGCCTGGTTGCCGGTTATTATCACGGCACCGTTGTGGATACCGTCATTATGCGCATCACCGACGTATTCCTGGCCATCCCCGCTTTGATCCTGGCCCTGTCCATCGCCTCGATCATGGACCCGGGCATGATGGGTTCCATGCTGGCGGTAACCGTCATGTGGTGGACCTGGTACACCCGGATGGTCTATGGCCTGGCCTCTTCGGTCTCCAAAGAATATTTTGTGAAAAACGCCGAGCTGATCGGCGCTTCCAAGCTGCATATCCTGTTCAAGGAAATCCTGCCCAGCACCTTGTCGCCGGTACTGACCAAGGCTGCTTTGGATGTGGGCTGGGTGATCCTGATGGGCGCGTCCCTGAGCTATGCCGGCCTGGGTGAACAGCCGCCCACGCCCGCTTTCGGCACCATGATCAACGAAGGCGCCAAGTATATGCCGGAAATGTGGTGGCTCACCGTCTTCCCCGCTTTGGGCATCGCCTTTGTGATATTGGGCTTCAATTTCTTCGGCGACGGCGTCCGGGATATGCTGGATAAGGGGAGGCAATAATGATGGCGCTCAATACGACTCAGACAAGCCTGGCTGCCAATCCAGCCCAGGAACAGGCCGGCTCCTGCCCGCCCCATTTGCTGGAAATCAAGGATTTGAAAGTCTGGTATAAAACCTACCGGGGCTATGCCCAGGTGGTGGACGGCATCAACCTCATTGTGAACCGGGGGGAAAAGATCGGGCTGGTGGGAGAATCCGGCTGCGGCAAGACCACCAGTATGAAAATGATCCTGCGCCTCCTCAGCCCCACCCAGGCCCTGGCGCCCCAGGGAGAGATCCTCTTTGACGGCGCGGATATCCGCAAAATGGATAAAAAGCAATTGCTGGAGATCCGGCGCAAGCATATCTCCATGATCTCCCAGGAGCCCATGGCGGCTTTGAACCCGGTTTATACCATCTACCAGCAAATGTACGATATCGCCTATTATTCCGGGCAATGCGACAAGGCTTCCAAAAAGGAGATCCGGGATCTATGCCGTAAGGCCGTGAGCATGGTGATGATCCCTGACCCGGACCGTATCCTGGACAGTTACCCCCATCAGCTTTCCGGCGGCATGCGGCAGCGCATCTGCATCGCCAGCTCGCTGATGACCCCCAGAAATCTGCTGATCGCCGATGAGCCCGGCACCGCTTTAGACGTGACCATCCAGGATCAGATCCACCGCCTGCTCCGTTCGCTGGTAGAGGATGACAACCGGGCTTTGATCATGATCACCCATTCCCTGGGCGTGGCCAGGGAGCTGGTGGACCGCATCAATATCATGTATGCGGGCAACATCGTGGAGACTTCCCCCACCAGGCGGCTATTTGACAATCCCCTGCATCCTTATACCAGCGGCCTGCTGAAATGCGTGCCCCGCCTCTCCGGCGGCGGCCTATCCACCGGCATCTACGGCTATGTGCCGGACTACATCAATCCCGGGCAGGGCTGCCGCTTTTGCCCCCGCTGTCCGGACGCCAAGCCCATCTGCTCAGAGCGGAAGCCTGCTTTTTGCCAGGTGGAGGAAGGCCATGGCGTGGCCTGCTTCAAGTATTCGGACGCTTATATCGAGCAGAGCAACGAGGCGGAGAACGGAGGTGGCCGTTAATGGCGGAACAGCAAAATACAGATATCCTGACCCTCAGGAACCTCAAGCAGTATTTCCCTATTGACCGTACCCATGCGGTGCGGGCGGTGGACGGGGTCAGCCTGTCCGCCCGCAGGGGTGAAATTTTAGGCCTGGTGGGAGAATCAGGATCCGGCAAAAGCACCATCGCTTATACGGTGATGGGCATGTACAAAGCCACCGGCGGGCAAATCTTTTTCGACGGCCAGGAGATCCCCAGCAATACGGTAAAACGGAGCATGGCCTTTAAGAAGAATGTGCAGATCGTGTTCCAGGATCCCGGCTCCTCCCTGAACCCCTATCAGGATGTGCTGCAAATCTTGAGCCTGCCCTTAATGGTCCACCGTATCGTACCCAAGGACCAGATTAATAAAAAGATCCTGGAAATCCTGGATATGGTGGAGCTGCCCAAGAATTTCCTCTATAAGTCGCCCAATAATATCGGCGGCGGTGAAAAGCAGCTGGTGTCCATTGCCAGGGCATTATGCAGCGATCCTCAGTTCATTATTTTGGACGAGCCCACCTCCTCCCTGGACGTGTCCATTCAGGCCAAAATTATCAATATGCTGATGAAGATCCAGGCGGAGCGTCAGCTGACCTATATGCTGATCACCCATGATATGGGCCTGATGCGTAATATTTCCGACCGGGTGGCCATTCTCTATCTGGGTAAGATCTGCGAGATTGCCCCCACGGAAAGCTTTTATCAGAACCCCCTGCATCCGTACACGCAAATGCTGCTTTCCGCCATACCGGTGGTTTCTGATGAGGAGGAGGCGCTGAAGCCCAAGCGCATCCGCTCCACCGGGGAAATCCCCTCGCCGGTGAATATTCCCAATGGCTGCAGCTTCAATACCCGCTGTTTTTGCAAGATGGCGATCTGCGAACAAGAGGATCCCAAGATCAGGGTAACGGAAAACGGGCATTGCGTCCGCTGCCATCTGTTTAACGATTACCCGGAACTGGTTCAGCCGGAACTGCTCTAAGCCGGTTTAGCCCCAAATTATAGCGAATGCGTCCAGTTTTTAGTCCCCGGGATTAAAGGCTGTGGTTAAATGCGCACTTTTTCTAAGGCATCACCTATCAAGTACAGTCTAAGGAGGTCAAAGTTATGTCATTAAGAGTAGCGGCTGATATTGGCGGAACCTTTACGGATTTTGTCTGCCTGGATGAGGATACCGGGCGGATCATTGAAGAAAAGGCCCATACCACCCCTGCCAATTTTGCCAAGGGCGTGATCAATGCGGTCAACGCTTCCGGCATCAGCCTTAAGGATGTGGAATACTTCGTTCACGGCACCACCGTGGTGATCAATGCGGTAACCGAACGCAAAGGCGCTAAAACCGCGCTGGTCACGACCAAGGGGTTCCGGGACGTGCTGGAGATCGGCCGTTCCAACCGGCCCGACCTGTACAATTATTTCTATAAGAAGCCCGTGCCCTATGTGGCGCGGAACATGCGCTTTGAAGTGGATGAGCGGGTGGATTTCCAGGGCAATGTCCTCCGGGAGCTCAGCGAAGCGGATCTGGTGGCGGTGGCGAAAAAGATCAAGGCCACCGGCGCTGAAGCGGTAGCGGTCTGCTTCCTCAATTCCTATGCCAATTCCCAGCCGGAGGAATTCGCCGGCCAGATCCTGGCCAGGGAACTGCCGGGGCTGGAGATCAGCATTTCCTCCTCCCTCCTTAAAGTCTGGCGGGAATATGAGCGCACCAGCACCACGGTGCTGAACGCCTATGTGATGCCTGCCGCCCGCCTGTATCTGGATACCCTGAAAAACACCCTGACGGATATGGGCCTGCAAAAAGAGCCCCATGCCATGCAGAGCAACGGCGGTACCGCCACCTTTGACCGGGCCAAGGAGATTCCCATCAGCCTGATCGAATCCGGCCCGGTGGGCGGCGTGATCGGCGCCGCGGTTCTCGGCAAGGTGCTGGGAGAAAACAATATCATCACCATGGACGTGGGGGGCACCACCGCCAAAACCTCGCTGATCAGCAATGGCGAAGTCAAGGTGACCACCGAATATAAGCTGGAATGGACGCCCACCTTTGCCGGTTATCCGGTGAAAAGCCCGGTGGTGGATATTATCGAAATCGGCGCGGGCGGCGGTTCCATTGCCTGGATCGACGATATCGGCATCCTTAAAGTGGGGCCGGAGAGCGCCGGCGCCGACCCTGGCCCGGCCTGCTACGGCATTGGCGGCACCAAGCCCACTCTGACCGACGCCAATGTGGTGGCGGGGCGCATTGATCCGGAGAACTTCCTGGGCGGCGCTTTTAAGATCAGCAAGGAAAGAGCCCGGGAAGCCATCCGGCCCATTGCCGAACATTTCAAGATCAGCATCGAGGACGCGGCCATGGCTATTATCCAGGCGGCCAGCAGCAATATGCTCAATGCTTTAAAGCTGGTCTCGGTGCGCCGGGGTTATGACCCCCAGGAATTCACCATGCTGGCCCAGGGCGGCAACGGCGCTTTGCTCAGCCCCTATCTGGCCGCTGAACTGAAAGTGAATAAGCTAATCGTTCCCAATCTGCCCGGCACCTTCTCCGCCTGGGGCATGCTGATGACCGATTTGCGCCAGGATTTCATGCAGACCTGCATCATGCCGGTGGCCAATGCGGATATCAGCAAAGCTTCGGCCATCTACGGCGGCATGGAAGCCGAGGCGGTGGCTATATTCGAAAAGCAGAATATCAATAAAGACGACGTGATCTTCCTCCGCACCGTGGAACTGCGCTATGTGGGCCAGGAGCATACGGTGGCTACGCCGCTGGCCGGCGGGGAAATCACCCAGCAGAGCATTGACGAAGCCAGGCGCAAGTTTGACGATCTGCACCATCTGCATTATACCTTCAGCATGCCGGGGGCGCCGGTAGAATTCGTCAGCTTCAACCTGACGGCTTACGGTGTGGTGCCCAAGCCCGCCATTAAGAAAATCGCCAGCCAGAATGCGTTTAAGGAAGCGCTGAAAGGCCAGCGCGAGGTTTATTTCCTGGATTACGGCAAGCAGATGAGCCAGGTTTACGACCGGGCCAAGCTCTCCCCCGGCGACCGGATCACCGGCCCCGCCATTGTGGAGGAGACCAAGTCTGTGACGGTGCTCTGCCCTAAGCAGACCCTGGATGTAGACGAATACGGAAATATGATTATCTATACGGGGGTGTAAGCATGTCGACTTTAGACCTTTTCACCAGAGAAAATATTGCCCAGGGCCTGATGGCCGCCGCGGAAGAAATGTTTTACGCCTGGGGCCGCACCAGCCAGAGCTCCATCATTTACGAGGTTCTGGACTGCGCCTGCGGTATTTCCGACGCGGAAGGCAATCTGATCAGCCAGGCCAACGGCGTGACCATGTTTATGGGCGCGGTCACCTTTGCCGCCCAGGCCATCCTGCGCAAATTTGGCAAAGAGAACCTGAAGCCCGGGGATATGTTCCTCAGCAATGATCCTTATACCGGCTCCGGCACTCATTTGAATGATATCGCCGCGATCATGCCGGTGTTCTATGGGGGCGAGCTGGTGGCCTTTGTGGTCAATAAAGGGCATTGGAACGAGATCGGCGGCAAGCAGCTGGGCAGCTGGGCCACGGACGCCACGGAAATCTTCCAGGAAGGCCTGCAATTGCCGGATATCCGCATTTATGACGGCGGCGTGTTCAATGAATCGGTACGGGATATCATCGAAGCCAATACCCGTACGCCGGAAATGGCCATGGGCGAGCTGTTTTCACAGACAGCCGCTTTACGCACCGCCGAGGCCCGGCTGATCGAAATCTTTGACAAATACGGCAAGAGCATGGTTCTGGAAAGCATGCAGCATATTCTGGATAATGGCTATAAGCTGGCGCTGCTGGAAATCGGCAAGCTGGTCAAGGGCTCTTATGAGGCTGAGGATATCCTGGATACCGGCGCTTGCGGCATCGGCGATATCAAAATCAAGGCCAAGGTCACCATCACCGACGAGGAAGTGATCTTTGACTTCACCGGCACGGATTCGGCGGTGATGGCCCCCATCAACTGTTCCAAATATGGCGCTTATTCCGGCGCGCGCATTGCTTACAATGCCCTGATCGCGCCCCACGCCAGCCCCAATGAAGGCTTCTACCGGCCCTTGAAGGTGATCGCCCCGGAAGGCAGCCTGTTCAACGCCCCCCGGCCCTTTGCCGTCTCCTGCAACTGGGAAGCGGAGCAGATGCTCACGGATATCATCCTCAAGGCCATGGCGCCGGCCCTGCCGGAACGCATTGCCGCCGGACATTTCCTCTCCATTTCCGGCACCATCATCGGCGGCACCGACGACCGGGACCATAAGCCCTTTGTGCTCTGCGAACCCCATGCCGGCGGCTGGGGCGCGGGCTACAACAAAGACGGCGAAAACGGCCTGGTGGCCATTTCCGACGGGGAGACCTTCATCATTCCGGCGGAAGTTTGCGAATACCGCTACCCGCTCCGGGTGGAACAGTACGCTATCCGCAATGAAACCGGCGCCGGCTATTATGTGGGCGGCCGGGGTTTGATCCGCGATTACCGCATCACCAATTCCAACGCCGCCCTCACCACCCTCTACAGCAGGCATAAATCACTGCCCTGGGGGCTGCAAGACGGCCAGGACGGCGCGCCCAACAGCGTGGAGGTCATCCGGGCCAAGGACAACAGTGTGACCCGCTCCTCTGTCTGGTCCAATGTGCCGCTGGATAAAGGGGATGTGGTGCGCTTCACTTCCGGCAGCGGCGGCGGCTACGGCAATCCGCGCCGGCGTCCCGCAGCTCTGGTGCTGCAGGATTGGGCCAATGACTTCATTACGGATCAGGAAGCCCGGGAAGTTTACGGCGTGGTGATCGATACGGCCCGGGGCCTGGTGGACGAAGCTGCCACCAACCGCCTGCGGGGCTAGGACAATGGACTTTGCCTGCCGCTGAGCTAATCAGCGGCAGGTTTGGATAAGTTTAGAAAATAGCTAAGCTTAAAAACGTTAGGAGGAAATTGATATGGCCGACTATGCCCGCCGTTTAGCAAAGGTCCAGTCCCTGATGGCAGCTGAGCATGTTGACTACCTGCTGCTCACCGCCTCTCCCAACACCTTCTACCTAACCGGCATCAGCACCATCTATGACGAGCGCATGCAATTGTATATCGTGCCTAAAAGCGGCGGGATGGTGTTCATCCTGCCTGCCATGATCCATGATTTTATCGAGGGCCTGAATCAGGGCCAGTGGGACACCCACTATTGGGTAGACGGGGAGCGCCCCGCCGAGATGCTGAGCCGCTATTGCCGGAATCCCCGCCGGGTGGCTGTGGACGATATGCTGCTCACCCAGCATTTCCTGCAGATCCTGCCTTTCCTCTCCGGGGTGGAACTGCTGGCCGCTGATGAAATTATGAAGGAATGCCGCATCTTCAAGGATGCGGACGAGATCAGCCTGCTGCGGCAGGCTGGGCAATTGGTGGATGAGGTGATGGGGGAAATACAGCCTTTCCTCAAGGAAGGCGTGTATGAACAGGACATCGCTTTCAAGATCGAATTCATGTGCAAGACCAAGGGCGCGGAAGCCATGGCCTTTAACCCCATCATCGCCTTTGGCGCCAACGGCGCCAACCCCCATCCGGGCTATACCAAAACACCCCTGGCCAAAGGCCAGTTCATCACCATGGATTTTGGCGCCCGTCTGGGCAATTATTGCTCCGACATCACCCGGACCATGTGCCTGGGCAAAGCCACGGATGAAATGAAACGGGTTTATGACGCTGTCCTGGCTGCCAACCGGGCCGGCTTTGCCGCCGCCCAACTGGGCGTGGCCTGCGAGGATGTGGATAAAGCCGCCCGGGATGTGATTACCGCCGCCGGTTATGGGCCGAACTTTTTGCATCGCACCGGTCATGGCATCGGTATCGAGCTGCACGAGGAATCCTATATCGTTGCCGGGAACAAGCGCCCCATCGGCGAGGGCATGACCTTCAGCATTGAGCCGGGCATTTATCTCGCCGGGAAAATGGGCGTCCGCGTGGAAGATATCGTAGTCGCTACCGGCCAGGGCCCCCTGTCCATGAACGACTTTCCCAGGGAACTGATTGAGCTGTAAAACGCGAGCTAACGTTAGGAGGGCTTTATGTTTAATGACACCATATTTGCCAAACGCATGGGCAGATTGGGCACGGAAAGCGCTTTCGAAGTCCTGAGCCGGGCTAAGGCCCTGGAGGCCCAGGGCCGGAGTATCATCCATCTGGAAATCGGCCAGCCGGACTTTTTCGCGCCCCGGCATATCCAGGAGGGCGCTGCCCAAGCCATCCGGGACGGTTTCACCAAATATACCGATTCCCAGGGCATCCGGGAAGTCCGGGAAGGCCTGGCCGAGTATTGCCGCGTCTATAAGCATGTGAATGTGGGCCCGGAGGAGATCGTGGTGGTGCCCGGGGGCAAGCCGATCATTTTCTATACCATGCTGGCTTTGATCGACCAGGGCGACGAGGTTATCTATCCCAATCCCGGTTTCCCGGTTTATGAGTCCTGCATCAATTTTGCCGGCGGCAAGCCTGTGCCCCTGCCCATCTTGCAGAAAAACGATTTCCGCATTGATCCGGAGGAGCTGAAGGCCCTGATCACGCCCAAGACCCGGCTGATCGTCCTCAATAATCCGGCCAATCCCACCGGCGGCCTGCTGCGGCAGGAGGATATTCAGCAAATAGCCGAAATATTAGAAGGAACCAATGCTTATATCCTGTCCGACGAAATTTATTCCCGCTTGGTTTTCGACCATAGTCCGGTGACCTCCATTGCCAGCCTGCCGGGGATGAAGGAACGGACGATCATTCTGGAAAGCTTCTCCAAGACTTATGCCATGCCGGGCTGGCGTCTGGGCTATGGTGTGGCAAACAAAAACCTCATCGCCCAGATCAACCGGCTGATGATCAATTCCAATTCCTGCACCAGCGCTTTTGTGCAGATGTCCGCCTTAAGCGCCATCCAGGGCGACCAGGAAGCAGTGGTGATGATGTGCGATCAATACCAGGCCCGCAGCCGCTATCTGACGGACGCCTTGAATAGCATACCCGGCGTGGCCTGCAAGATGCCGGAAGGCGCTTTTTACCTGTTCCCGGATATCTCCGGCCTGGGGCTGAAAAGCAAGGCATTCGCCGACCGCCTGCTGCTGGAAGGCGGGGTGGCGGCCCTCTCCGGAACGGATTTCGGGACTTATGGCGAAGGCCATATCCGCTTCTCCGTGGCAGCCTCCATGGAGGATCTGCAGGAAGGCTTCCGCCGCTTTGCCGCTTTTGTTGCCGGCTTATAAACCGGGCCGGCTGAGAAAAAAAGGAGGACCGCTATGGAAGGAGCGTCGATAATGGAAGGAGCATCGATAATGGAAGGAGCATCGATAATGGAAGGAACATCCCTGGTAAAGACTTTGGCCCGCCTGGATCAGGTTCCCGGCGTCAGCGGTTATGAGGAAGGGGTGGCTGCCGCGCTGAAAGCGGAGATGGACGGCTTGTACGATCAATGCTTTGATGATCCGGTGGGCAATATCTACTTCCTCCGCCAGGGCAAGGCTGATTTTACCCTGATGCTTACCGCGCACATGGATGAACTGGGGCTGATGGTCAGCTATATTGAAGCCAACGGCTTCCTGCGCTTTGTGGGCGTGGGCTTTCACAGCGACCGGAACCTGATCAGCCAGCGGCTGATCGTCCATAGCCAAGGCGGGGATTATTTGGGCATCACCGGCAGCAAGCCGGCCCATCTGCTGAACGCCGAGGAAAAAGCGCGGACCATCCCCTGCGCGGATTTGTTTATTGATGTGGGCGCTACCAGCCGGGAAGAAGCGGAAGCCTGGGGCATACGCATTGGCGATACCGTCACCTTTGATACCCAGGGCGGGCTGCTGAACAATACCCGCACCTTTTATGGCCGCGCCGTGGATGACCGGGCCGGCTGCGCCGTTCTGGTGGAAGTCCTGCGCCGGTTGGCGGCAAAGGGCTTTGACCGCTTTTCTGTTTGCGCTGTGGGCACGGTTCAGGAAGAGGTGGGGATACGGGGCGCCGGCGTGGCCGGGCATAAGGTAGCGCCGGACCAGGCCATTGCCGTGGATGTAGGCTTGGCTGGCGGCACCCCCGCCACCTTGGATAAGGATCTACCCCTGATGCTGGGCCAAGGCCCGGCTGTGAAAATTTTCGACTGGTCCCCGGCCGTGGCCAGCCGGGGCAGCGCGGTTCCCGCGGCGCTGACCCGTAAGCTGATTGCCGCAGCCGAAGCCAATCAGATCCCCTATCAGCGGGAGGTATTGATCGGCGGCGCTACCGACGCCTGGGGCCTGGCTTTCAGCGGCAACGGGGTGGCGGCTATGGGCCTGTCCATCCCCTCCCACTATATCCATTCATCCGCCAGCACCATTCATCTGGATGATCTGGAAAATACGGTTAAGCTGATTTTAGCGTATATAGAAACCTTATAAACCTTATATCTAATTCAAGGAGGACGCACCATGCAAGTATTTAATGTGCAGCCGGCAATCCAGGACGAAAGACACGGCGTTGCCAAACAATACCGCTTTTTCACCGAGGAAACCAACCCCAATCCCAAGCTGGATATCGGCTATATCATTTTCCCCGCCGGCGCCCGGGTGCCGGAAACCGGCTTCACCTTCCATCCCGGCCATGAATTCTCTTATGTGGTTTCCGGCAGCCTGCAGGTGTTTTCCGGCGGGACGCTGCATACGATCAACCCCGGGGACTGCACCTTTATTCCGGCCCGGGAGGAGCATTATTCTTATAATATCACCCAGGAAGATTGCGTTTTAAAATATATTTTGATCGAAGACTAACCTTGCCTAATCAGGGCCAGAGTTTTCCGCTTAAACCGGCGGATCCCCCTAATTACACGCTTTAACCGTACCATTCTACGTGACAAATGCTATGAATAGTGGTATACTGTGACCAGATTATGGCAAACTCCGAGCAACTTTTTAGTATATAGCTAACGAGGCGGGCCGATGTCCTTTTCCCAAAAATTGCAGCTTATTTTAAAAACGCTAAAAGTAACAAATAAGGAATTGGCTGAAGCAATCGGCGCCGACGCTTCGCTGATCAGCCGCTGGCGTACCGGCGACCGCAAACCTACGTCCAGCAGTCCCTATATTGGCAAGATCAGCGCCTTTATCACCCAAAGAGCCGGTTCGGATGCGCAGCGTATCGCCATCCTGCAATTGGTGGGCGCCAATCTGAGCCAGCTCCATTGTTCAGACGCCGCCTTTGCCGATTTGGTGGCGGATTGGCTGGCAACGGCGGATGACAGCCAATCCTATGCCGGCCTGGTCATCGGTTCTTTCCTGCATCATATTGATTCGACGCCGGTAACTTACAGTAATGGGCGTTCGGCCAATATCGGCGAGATCCGCCAGGGGGAATTGCGCCAGACCGAGGTGTTCCGGGGCAGGGAAGGCATGCAAAGCGCGGTGCTGAAGCTGCTGAGATCCCTGCTCGACGCGGATCAGGCCATTAATGTGATGGCCTTCAGCGATCAGAGCCTGGACTGGCTGATCCGTGATCCGGACTACCTGGCCCAATGGACCGCGCTGATGGATCAATGCGTCAGGCAAGGCCATACGCTGGAAATCGTCCATACGATCAACAGGGAATTGTACGAGCTCTTTGCCATTATTGAGAAGTGGCTGCCCTATTATATCACCGATAAGGTGCATCCCTACTACTGCCCCAAGTATCATGAGAGCATGTTTAAGCGCACCTTTATCGCGGTGCCGGGCATTTGCGCCCTGACCTCGCACACCGTGGCGGGCCGGGAGGCTTGCGGCGAATATGAGTTTTCCAGCAATGGGGACAAGATCAGGGATACCGAAGCCACGCTAAGAGCGATTATGGCGGACAGCGTCCCCCTGATCCAGTGCTTCGTCCCCCAGACCAGCAACCGCTATCTGGCCTATCTGGATTATCATAACAACCAGCCTGGGGATTCCATCGCCCTGCTCTACACCATCACTTCCCATACCATGCCGGAAAGTATTTTCTCCCGGAATCTTAAGCGTTTTGATTTCAGCGAGAAAAAATACGATCAGATCATGAACCTGTTCCGTTCCAATACCGAGCAGTTCCGGCAGCATCTGCGGGGCAATACCTATACGGAGGTGGTGGCCCTGCCGCCGCCGGATCGCTTCGACCCCCGCAGGATACCGGTGGATACCGTGCCCTACCTGGCGTCCCATCCCATGTTTTTTGAACGCAAGGAGGATTTTTCCGAGCATCTGGAAAACACCATCCGCGTGATCCAGGAATATGATAATTACCATTTTTACTTACTGAAAAAGCCGGATTACTTTAATAATACCCAGATCATGGCCAAGAAAGGCGTGGGGGTCGTTTTTACCAAGCAGGACTGGACCTTCCTCACCTTTGTGCTGAAGGAACAAAAGATGACCAATGCCTTTATCCACTATTTGAACAATACCCTGGACGCCATCCCGGAACAGGACAAGGATAAAGACAGCGTCATCCGGCAGCTGCGTCAGTATATGTAGTAGGATAGGACCAAAAGCAGCCTTGCCCAATAGGGGCGGGGCTGCTTTTTTATCCCCCCGCTCCGCCGCCTTCTCAACCGCCGTCATATCCCTGGGCCATGCAACATAGGCTGCAGCAAGGGGGGATGCGCATGCATATCATCATGATTTCCCGGGCCAGGATCAAGCGGGTGCTGGCCTTTATCGGCATAATTCTGCTCTTGCTCCTGGCCTTGCTGTGGCCCGGGCATCTGATCGACGCTGTTTTGGCCGGGGAGCGGCTGCTGCCCGTCTATGAGGTGGCCACGGATCAGCAGGCCGTGTCCATCAGCTTTGACGCCAGCTGGGGCGCTGAGCGGACGCTGGCGATTTTGGATACCCTGGATGAGTACGGGGTCAAATGCACCTTTTTTCTGGTGAATATCTGGCTGGAGGATTATCCGGAGATGGCCAGGGAAATCGCCATGCGGGGGCATGAGATCGGCCTGCATTCGGTGAGCCATCCCCGCTTCAGCCTCTTAAGCGAGGACCAGATCAAAAAAGAGCTGGCGGATAATTTTGCCCTGGTCCAGGAACTTACCGGCTATAGCCCCAGCCTGTTCCGGCCGCCCTTTGGCGATTATAATAACCGGGTGATCCGCGTGACCCGGGAAGCCGGCTATACGCCCATTCAATGGTCCATCGACAGCCTGGATTGGCAGGATCTGAGCGCGGATGAGATCTGTGAGCGGGTGGTGAGGGATATCCATGCCGGGGATATCGTGCTGTTTCATAATAACGGCCTGCACACTGCCGAGGCGCTGCCGGCAATCCTCGGGGAACTGCAGGCCAGGGATTTGGCCGTGGTGCCGATTTCCCAGCTTTTGCTCACCGGCGACTGCTATATCGACGTCAACGGCATTCAGCGGCGGCAATAAAATCCAGCGACTAACCAGCTGTCGTTATAGTCTGAAAATTTATTGTTTCCCGGAAATAAAAAGGGATTATAGATGGGGGCTGGAATACAGCTTAGTATATCGGCAGGCCGATAAATCTACATTTGGAGGTCAAATAGGACATGGAATGCCATAACGGGAAGGTCAATGAATTTGTGGCTCAATCCGCGGAACTGTTGAAACCGGATCAGATTGTCTGGATCGACGGCAGCGAAGCGCAATTGGAAGACCTGCGCCAACAGGCAATGTCTACCGGCGAAATCGTCAAACTAAATCAGGAAAAGCTGCCTAACTGCTACTATCACCGCACCGCAGTCAATGACGTGGCCCGTGTGGAAGGCCGTACCTTCATTTGCAGCCGTGAACAGAAAAATGCCGGCGCCACAAACAACTGGATGGCTCCCGACCAGGCCTATGCCATGACCGATGAAATCATGCGGGGCGCCATGCAAGGCCGCACCATGTATGTGATTCCCTTCTCCATGGGTGTGGTGGGATCGCCCTTTTCTAAGGTGGGCATCGAGATCACCGACAGCATCTATGTGGTGCTGAACATGGCGATCATGACCCGTACCGGCCATAAGGTGCTGGAAGCCCTGGGCGACAGCAATGACTTTGTCCGCGGCCAGCATGCCAAATGCCAAATTGACGAAGAGAAGCGCTATATCCTCCAATTCCCCGAAGATAACTGGATCCGCTCCTGCAACAGCGGTTATGGCGGCAATGTGCTGCTGGGCAAAAAATGCTTTGCCCTGCGTATCGCCTCTTACCAGGGTTGGAAAGAAGGCTGGATGGCCGAACACATGCTGATCCTGGGCATCGAGAACCCTGCCGGGGAGACCAAATACGTGGCCGCCGCTTTTCCCTCCGCCTGCGGCAAAACCAACCTGGCCATGCTGATCCCGCCCGAAGGCTACCGGGCCAAAGGCTATAAGGTCTGGACCGTTGGCGACGATATCGCCTGGATCAAGCTGGGGCCCGACGGCCGCTTCTATGCCCAGAACCCGGAGGCCGGCTTCTTTGGCGTGGCCCCCGGCACCAATGAAAAATCCAATCCCAATGCCTTGGCCAGTACCAAGGAAGGCACCATCTTCACCAATGTGGTGATGACCAAGGACGGCGGCGTCTGGTGGGAAGGCTTGGATAAGAATCCGCCCCAGGGCGTGGAGAACTGGAAGGGCGAGCCCTGGAATCCTGCGGACGGCAGCAAGGGTGCCCATCCCAACTCCCGCTTCACCGCCCCGGCCCGGAATTGCCCCTGCATCTCGCCGGAATGGGAGAACCCCAACGGCGTGCCCCTGTCCGCCATCATCTTCGGCGGCCGCCGGGCCAAGACCGCGCCCCTGGTCTACCAGTCCCGGGATTGGGCGCATGGCGTGTTCGTAGGCTCCATCATGGCTTCCGAGACCACAGCCGCGGCCAGCGGCGCGGTGGGCGTGGTGCGGCGGGATCCCATGGCTATGCTGCCCTTCTGCGGTTATGATATGGGCGATTACTTCCAGCATTGGCTGGATATGGGCAAAAAGACCAGCCCGGAGAAGCTGCCGAAAGTCTTCAATGTGAACTGGTTCCGCCTGGATGATGAAGGCAACTTCATCTGGCCCGGCTACGGCGATAATTTCCGGGTGCTGGAATGGATCATCAAACGCTGCGAAGGCCAGGTGGATGCGGCTGAAACCGCCATCGGCTTTGTGCCCAAGGCTGAGGACATCAATATCAGCGGCCTGGATTATCAGATCAAAGCCGGCCATCCCTTTAGCTTGGAAGATTTGCGGGGCATCCTCTCGGTGGAAAATGCCTACTGGCTGGAGGATATCAAGAGTATCCGCGAATTTTATGCCAAGATCGGCGATACCATGCCCGGGGAATTGCTGGCGGAAGTGGACGCTATGGAGCAGCGCCTGAAAAAATAAGCGCTTCTTGATTATGCTGTAAAAAGCCTCCGTTAACGGGGGCTTTTTTATGCCTGGCAGGCTCGACCGGCCGGATCAATATTACAATTGAAGTTTTACCCGGGGAATGGTATACTTTGGTCAGGGAGGGACGAAAATGCGCGAAAAATGCCCCTGCCAGGGCGACTATTTGGAAAAGTTTATTCAGCCGGCCATTCTGCTGCTGCTTTACGAAGCGCCTGCCCATGGCTTTAAACTGCTGAACGAGATTAAGGAGCGGGGCCTGGTCTGCCGGGTGGACGCCACCGGCTTTTACCGCACCCTGAAGCAGCTGGAAGAAGGGGGAAAAGTCTCTTCCAGCTGGGATCTGACCCCGGGCCAACGGGCCCGCCGGGTCTACGCCATCACCGGGGAGGGCAAACAATGCCTGGAAACCTGGAAAAGCACGCTGCATAGCTACCGGGACAGTATTGAGGAACTGCTTACGGAGATTGACAAAACCCTGCAGGCTCAGGACTAGCGGCAGCGATTGCCTGGCATGCAAAAAGGGCGCGGCTCAGCTTTGAGCCGGCGCCCTTTTATTAGTGGCGTCTGAGAAACCGCCTTTAGGCGTCGTCGGACAGTTTCATCATAAAGGTTTCCTCATAGCCCACGATCACTTTATAGTAGCCCCGGAGCATGGCGTTGACCTCCTCGTCGCCGGTATCCACATAGAGATTGGAGCCGGTCAGGGACAGGGCTTTGTTTTTGCTGGCAATAATGATGATTTGCTCCCGGCCCACCCGCCGGATCACTTCCGCGGACAATTGCTGGTTGCCCCGGCCAAAGACATAGCCCTGGCCGCCGATAATGGTGACGATGATTTTGGCGGCCGGATATTTGTCCAGGGCCTGGAGGATCTCCTTTTCCGTGCAGTCGCTGGCAAGCACTTCACGGTTATACACCAGATCCACCCCCAGCAGGGTATTGGGCAGCTCCAGCTTGGCCATAACCGCCGCCGTGGTGCTGCCGGTGCCCACGATGTAGAGCACGTCCCGCTCCATGGTATCGGCAATATAAGCGGCGGCCATATCGATGCTGTCGCTTTCGCTATAGCCCCGGCCGGATTTCAGGTTCTGCACCATTTTCTGGGCATTGGGAATGCGCAGGTAGCCATAAAGGCGGGCCTGGACGATGCCCTGGCGGAATAAATCCTCGTCAATATCCATGACTTCCCCTTCCCGGGTCTCCCGGATTTTGCCCTGGGCGAATTGGCCCAGCAGCAGCGCGGCGTTCCGGGGATTCAGGGCGTAGACGCCGGAATGGATCTTACAGCCGGTGGGAATGCCCAGCACCGTGGCGTCGGTGCCCACCGCGTCCAGGATATTGCGGGCCGTGCCGTCGCCGCCGGCAAAGAGGATCAGATCCATCCCCCGGTCCTTCATGGCCCGGGCCGCGTTCATGGTGTCTTCCGGCCCGGTCTGTCCCGGATTGTCATCCCCCAGAACGGTGCAGGCCAGACCGGCTTCGGCGCAAATCGCCGCGCCCATCTCTCCCGGGCAGGTGTAGATATCGAATTGATCCGCGTATGCCTTTAACGCGGTCATGGTGATCAGCGCCTTTTTGCCGCTTTCCGGCCGGGCGCCCAGTTCCAGGGCTTTGGCCAGGGTGGCCGCGCCGTCGCTGCCTTTTAGTCCCACCTTGCCGCCGATGCCGGCCACGGGGTTGACGATAAAGCCGAGTTTTTTCATGGTCTTCACCTTTCAGAACGCGTAATTGGAAGCCGCTGTGATGGGTATTTTCCCAGGCTTCCCCGGATGATACCAGGCTTAAGCAGCCGGGCATATAGTATTATTTTACCCTGTGGCAGAGCCAGCGTCAATAGACAACTTCGTCTTTGCGGGCGGAATGCCATGAAGAGCAGCCCCTTGTACCTGGAAAAACAGGCAAAAGGGGCTGCGGTTTTCGCCTATGCTGCCGGCGTTGGCTTAGGATTCTCTCAGCCTAACGCCACTTAATAACTTTGGCCTGGATCAGCGTGACCAGGCGGGACAACAGGGTGACGATAACGCCGATCACGATGATGCAGGCGATCACATTGGTATAATTGCCATAAGTATTATAGTTGACGATATAATAGCCCAGGCCCTGGGTGGCCCCCATCATCTCGGCAAACATCAGCAGCATGAAGGAGGTGGTCAGGGTGACTTTCAGCCCCGCCGCCACCCCGGGCAGGGTATAAGGCAGGAGGATTTTCGTGATCATGGCCCCGTTGCCCACATTCAGCATCCGGGCGGAATCCAGGATCTGCCGGTCAAGGGCTCTGACCCGGCCCACCATATTGAGAAAGGTGGGGAAGAAGATGCCCAGGATGATCACCACTGCCGAAGCGCTGCGGAAAGAAGGCATAATGGCCACGATATAGGGGGCGAAGATCACCGGCGGTATGGGCGCCAGCACATTGGCAATGGGGGCGAAAACATTGCCCAGCCCCGTATACCAGCCGGAGAGCAGGCCCAGGGTCCAACCCAGCAGCAGGCCCAGGCTCATGCTGATCAGCAGCAATTCCAGAGAGGATAGGGCATGGCCCAGGAGGGCCTGGTATTGGCTCTGGAAAACGTAAAAGACATTTTCCGGCGCGGGGACCAGTACCGGATGGAGCAGGTTCAGCTTGGTCACCAGCAGTTCCCAGATGATGAGGAGGCTCCAGACGATCAGCATGATCCGGGAAGGGAACCGGGCGGTTCTGCCTAAGCGGCGCAGCTTCAGCAGATACAAAAGCTCCATCAGGGCCAGGCCGGCCAGCAGGGCCGCCGGCGGCTGCACCTGCTTCATTCCAGGCAGCAGGATCAGGCTGATCAGGGCCAGGAGCAGCAGATGGGCAATGATCAGCGAGGCGTTACCGCGCTTTTTCATCAGCCGCCTCCTTGCCCATAAAACAGCCCCAGCAGCGTTTCCCGGAGCGCCGCGTATTCGCCGGTTTTTTCCAGGGCTTCCTGGCAGCGGGGCCGGGGGAAGGGGATTTCCAGGCAGCGAACGATGCGCCCCGGCTCCATGAAGAAGATGCGGTCTGAGAGGAACAGGGCTTCGTCAATATCATGGGTCACGAAGATTACCGTCTTTCTGGGGCCGCTGCTCTGCCAGAGGTTGAGCAGCAGCTGCTGCAGCTGGGCCCGGGTTTTCGGATCCACCGCGCCAAAGGGCTCGTCCAGCAGCAGGATCTCCGCGTCCACAGCCAGGGCCCGGGCAATGGCCACCCGCTGCTGCATACCGCCGGAAAGCTGGAAGGGGTATTTGCCCGCCGCCTCCGCCATGCCCACCCGGCCCAGGTAGTCCAAGGCGATCCGGCTGCTTTCCACCTTGCTCAGGCCGGTCCGCATCTGGCTGACGCCGAAGCGCACGTTCCGCTCAGCCGTCATCCAGGGAAAAAGGGAATACTGCTGAAAGACCATGGCCCGGTCCGGCCCGGGCCCGCTGATGGCCTGGCCGTTGATCTGGGCCTGGCCGGAGCCGGGTTTCAGCAAACCCGCCAGGATGCGCAGGAGCGTGGTTTTGCCGCAGCCGGAATGCCCCGCCACAGTGACGAATTCCCCGGCGCGGACACTAAAAGTCAGCCCCCTTAAGGCGGGGAAGACCCCGCCGTTATCTTGGTACGCATAATTCAGATCCCTAACCGTGATCGCAGCCATGGTTTAGAGATTATTGGCCGGAAACGCGTCCAGCAACCCGGCCCACAGGCTATTGTCCGGCTCCCGCTCCGCCATGATCTTCAGGGCTGTTTCGTAGATTTCCGTATCCACTTGGTCGGCCATCTCATAGGTGGTGGCGGCGTCGATATCGCCATTGGCGATCATCGTCTGGTAGAAGGCGGCCACAGCGGTTTTGCAGGGGTCCATGGAGATGATCATGGCCGGGTTATAGCTGTCCGTGCCATAGATGACGTTCTCCACGTACTCGGCAGGCTGCCCGGAGTAATCGGCCAGCACCTGGACGGCCTGTGCCTGATCATCCATGATGGTCTGATAAGCCCGGAGATTGGCGATCATATAGCGGACAAAGCCGTCATGCTTCTCCGTCAGGGCCGCCCGGCTGGTGGTCTGGCGGCAGCAGGGGAAGTTGTTCGCATAGTCGCCCACCTGGAAGCCCACGGCCAAACCGCCGCCCTGGAGGGCCACATAGCCATAGCCGCTGTTGACAAAGCCCAGGTCGATTTCGCCTTTGCGCACGCCTTCGGCAATGGAAGCCATGGAATCCATATAGATCCATTCCACATCTTTGTTCACATCCAGGCCCTGTTCCCGGAGCCAGCCTGTCATCACCATATGGCCGGTTTCCATACGGAAGCAGCCGATTTTCGCCCCGGCAAAGTCCTGGGCCTCCTGATATTTATCAGCCTGATCCGCCTGAACCAGGGCTTCGCTGCCTTCGGCAATGGTGCCGCCGAAAACCACCACATCCACGCCCTGGGAAACAAAAGAGCAGCTGGGAATTACGCCAAAAGGCAGCACATCGATAGCCCCGGTGCTGACGGCGGTCAGGCCGGTGGCCAGGTCGGCAACCTGCTCAAAGGTCACGTTTACGCCCTCTTCCTCATAATAGCCCAGCTCATGGGCGACAATAATGCAGGCGATTTTGATATCCAGGCCGGGGCGGGCCACGGAAATGGTGTAGATTTCATCGGAGAGGGCGTCCTCTAGGGAGGCGGCGCTTTCCGCCGGCCCTTGCGCTTCTTCAGCCGGGGTATCAACGGGGGTTTCAGCTGGGGTTTCCGGGACGCAGCCGCCGAGCGCCAGGGCGCCGAAAATCAGAATAATCAAAGCCGGCAAAAGGATAAGCAGCTTCTTCATTAAATAAACCTCTTTTCTTATTAGTGAACAGCCATTATTAGACTTACACTATCTATTATAACTTCTGATCCCCTGCCTGTCAATTGCTAAAAACCGATACTACAGGATATGATGTAACAATTCATAACATTCTTAAGAGCATTTTGTCCATGAATAACAAAAGGCCCTTAAAGCCGCCGGTTTACGCCGCCTGCCTGGGGCGCAAAAAAACAGGCGGACGGCAAAGCCGCCCGCCTGTTTTTTTAGGAAACTGAAAAAGTTTTGCGCGCTTAGGAGAGCACGCCGTCCCCAGGCATGGGGATGCCCAGGCTCATGGCATAATCCCGCATCTTCAGGTACATGTCCTTGTATTCGGGGATGGGGGTCAGGGTCTTGATATCATAGAGATCCCGGAAGGATTGGCCCTTGGGCGGGTCGTAAAGATTGTTCTCAAACTGGGGGATCACGGTATTGCAGATCTCATTGGCCTGCTCCAGGCTGAGCCCGCAGGCGCCCTTGAACACGGAAGCATTGTACCAGGCCTCAATGGGGGTCAGATGGTTCTTCACCGAGCCGCCGGCGGAGCGGGGGCTGATGGTGAAGGCCTGGCCGGAGGCGGAAGCCGCGGTCATACCCACAATGGTTTCCAGGAAGAACATTTCCGTCATGGGACCGGCCACCTGGTTGATGGTTTTCATCAGGGGCATACGGCTGTTGCGGCAGAGGGCCTGGGTGGCGATGCTCTGGGTCCAGACGCCCACCCGGCCGCAGTTGCCCGCGTAATGGATATCATAAGAGGGGGAACCGGGCAGGGCAGCGCCGCAGATGGGGAACTGGAGGATATCCGTGGCAATGCTGGCGATGGCCGTGGTTTCCGGCGCGCCGGTATAGCCCCCCACCATGGTGGGGCTTTCGCTGCGGATATAGCCGCCCAGCTCATTGGCGACAAAGCATTTGTGGAAGGTGGTGTAGTTGATCTTCAGGGAAGCCGGGTTCAGGCACAGTGCCAGCTGGGGCTGCTCGAACATATGAAAGGAGGACAGGAAGCCGAAATGGGTGGAAGAGCTGGAGACCAGGGAATTGCCCATACCGGCCCGGCCTGCCCGCCACTGGGCTTCTTTCCGCAGATGGTATTCGTAAATGCCGGCAAAAGTCTCGTAGGGGGTATCGGCCAGGAGGGGGCTGCCCATCACCGTATCAATGGAAGGGCCTTCCTGGAAATCCACCAGCATGCTGCTGAGAATGCCCTGTACCAGCGGGATATAGAGCTCTTCGTCCATCTGGATGGACAAAGGCGCGGTAAAGATGGGGGCCACGCCGTCGGAAGGACGGCGGCTTTTCACAATACGGCGGCCGTCGTCACGACCCAGGGGGAACTCGGCGGGCAGCTTGGCAAATTCCCGCTTCAGCTCATCTTCATCCACTTTGATCACGGATTCGGTATCCGGGCAGAAAAAGCCCAGGCGCAAAGCCGCTTCCCAACCGGCCTGGAAAAAGCGGTCGGCCAGCTCCGGATCGGTATTCACCGGGTTTGCGGGATCGCAGGTTTTCATCAGGCCGTATTCCTTGGCCACATCCCGAAGAGTCGTGGGCAGGATTTTCTGATCCCATTCTTTTTCCGTAACCCGGTCGCCGGCACGGGCCTTATCCAGACTGCGCAATAATTTCAGATGTTTATCCATGTTTCGCCGCCTCCCTTAAGCTTCGATAATCAGTTCTTGTCCAGGCTGGACCTGCATGAGCCGCTGCGCCATTTTAACAGCCAGATCCGCGGTGCGGGAATAGCCGTCGGCGCCGATCTTCTTGGCATAGTCGCCGTTGATAGGGCCGCCGCCGATGGCCACCCGGTACTTGTTCCGCTTGCCTTCGCTGGACAAACGCTTCACCAGCTCTTCCATATAATACTGCGAGGTAGTGAGCAGGGAGGAGACGGCGATGATATCCGCCTGTTCCGCCTCGGCCATGTCGATGAATTTGTTGGTGGGCACATCCACGCCCAGGTCGACCACTTCAAAGCCGTTGATGGCCAGCTGGGTGGCGACCAGGCTTTTGCCGATATCATGGAGATCGCCTTTGGCGCAGCCGATGATGATCTTGCCATTGTAGGCGCTTTTGCCGCCCTGCATATGGGGGCTGACCATTTTAATCAGGGTTTTCATGCAGTCGCCGGCAATCATCAGTTCCGGCAGGAACGCCACGTAGTTGTCAAAGTCTTCGCTTAGCTGATTCAAAGCGGGCACGCCGCCCTGTTGGATGATATCAGCAGGGTCTACGCCTTCATCCAGCGCTTGCTGCACATAGGCGCGGACGTCTTCTTCCTCGCCGTTATACACGGCCTCCTCGATTTTTTTCAGAAGTTCTACCATGTTTGCATCCTTTCTTTGCGTAAATAATTTACGGTGTTTTGGCAAGGAACCGCATAAGCCTTGCGAAGAATGTCCTCAGGTACGTTTTAACAACCGGCTATATTGCCAAAATCATTATGCCATTTATGCGCGGACATTTTCAATTCGCAAAATCATGAAATAAATCATTAATTGTTGTTATAATCTCACAAAAAGGGCGGGCCGGCTTTCCGCTTCCGCGGCGCGCCCCAACCTTTAGCTGCCCTTGGCCCGCAGTCCAGGCAATAGAATATCCGCGGCTTTAGCCCTTTGCCTAAATGCGGAAAAAGCCGGTTGTTGTTGCAGTCTTGAGAAATCAAATTAGGGTTTGTGATATTATTACAATGAGCAGCGTCAGATTTCATGATTTTGCGAATTGAAATACGGAAACGTCGTGTGCCATAATACTATTGTGTCATAATATTGTTAAATTAACCGCGCTTCATCAGGATTCGTCCTCAATTTTGTTTTGATATTTGGTATTTTGCCAAATCTATTAACACACACTACAAAGAGCTTGCTATTGCGAGGGGGGTATTTAATGATTAATCAAGAAGAATTGTTGCTCAAAATCAGCCAGGCCGTGGCCGAAGGCGATGAGGCCGAATCGGTAGAGCTGGTTAAGGAAGCCCTGGCAGGGGGCATGGATCCGCTGCATGTGCTGAACGAGGGCGCATCCAAGGGTATGGATATCGTCAGCGAGCAGTATAATAACGGCGAGGCTTTCCTGCCTGAACTGGTGCTGGCCGGTGACTCCATGAGCGCTGTGATCAGCCTGATTTTCGACGCGATGGGCACCGAAGAACGGGCCGCCGCCCGCCAGGGTACGGTGGTGATCGGCCAGGCCAAGGGCGATGTGCATGATATCGGCAAGAATATCGTCTCCGCGCTGCTGGCCGTGAACGGCTTCGAAGTCCATGACCTGGGTATCGACGTGCCGGTGAAGACCTTTTTTGACAAATCCATCGAGTACAACGCGGATATCGTGGCCATGTCCACGCTCTTGACCACCTCTTTGCCTTTTATGCAGGATACCCTGGCTTATATCCGGGATACCGGCAACCGGGACAAGCGCTTCTTTATCGTGGGCGGCGGCCCAGTGACGCCGGAATTCGCCAGCAAGATCGGCGCGGACGGCTGGGCCCGGAACGGCTTTGACTGCGTGGACCTGTGCAAGAAGCTGATGGCCCAGGGCAAACCCGGCCAGAACGCCACCATGATCGTTGATTCTGAAGCGTAAAGGAGCGCCCGCCTATGTATAATATTAAAGTCCAGCGCCTGCTGAGAAGCATTGAGAAAGCTTATACCGGCCCGATCATGCCGATGAAGGAATGGGATACCAAGGTGATTCCCCAAACCATCAAGGCGATTTTAAAGAAGTATGATCTGAAGGGCACCCTGGATCTGGAAAATCCCATCAACTGTGACGACGACCTGGCCGACGCCTTCTTCAAGGCCGGCTGGGAACTGGCCCTGGAGCTGGGTATGTACTGCGAGGACACCGAGCGGGTGATCAAGATGACCGAGGATGAGCTGCTGGAAGCCATCCGGGATTATCCGGATCATCTGGTTTTGGGCGAAGGCCAGGACGCGGTGACCATGTATCCCCGCCGTCCCGAGTCCGAGATCAAGCCTTTAGTAGCCGCGTCTTTGGGCATTGTCTGCTCCGAAGACATTTACCTGCCCCTGGTACAGGGCATTGTCAAGTATCCCAAGCTGGTGGATGTGCTCCACGGCCCCACTTTGGCCACGGTTTTCGGCCATACCATCCGGGCGGGCTCACCCCTGGAAACCCTGATGGGCAATCTGGAATCCCATCTGAAGCAGGAAGCCCTGTGGCGGGCCGGCCGTCCCGGCATGGCCTGCACCGGCGTGGCTTCCGCCTGCACCGAGTACGGCCATTTGGGCGGCGCGCCGGCAGTGGCCGGCCGGGGCAATATCACCATGTCCCTCTGCCCGGTGGAGCTGAAATGCACCTTCTCCAACTTCCACCGCATCATCCAGGGCCTGAACTACGGCCATAAGCTCAGGGTAGGCGCTTTCTCCTATATCGGCGGCTATGCCGGCCCGCCGGAAGGGGCGGCCCTGGCCTGTGTGGCCAATGATCTGCTGATCCCCACCATTATGCAATGCGATTACACCAGCTCCTATGTGTATGATATCCAGCTCTTCGGCAACTGCGGCCGCAAAGCCCTGTGGGCCAATTCCGTTTCCATCCAGGCCATCAGCCGCAATACCGGCTTCATGCGGAACAAGATCGTCAACGAGACTGCCGGCCCCTGCACGGAAATGTTCTTCCTGGAATCCGCCATGGGCCTGATGAACCACTGCGTTTCCGGCGGCAGCAAGACCACCCAGCCCCGCTCTGCCGGGGGCCGCTACACCGACTATATCACCCCGGTGGAATGCTGGTGGGTGGGGGACGTGTATAAGTCCTGCGCCGGTATGACCCGTCAGCAGGCTAATGAGATCGCCAAGGCTGTGTTGCCCCGTTATGAGGAGCAGCTCCTGTCCCCGCCCAAGGGCCAGTCCATCTATGATTGCTACGATCTTAAAAATCAGCGCCCGCTGCCCCATTACGCGGAGCTGTTCAACAAGGTTCGCAATGAACTGATCGACCTGGGCATGCCCATGGATAAAGCCTTCGGCGATTCCTATATGGGTACGGCCAGCGACTGCAAGAAGAATATCGTTCTGTAAATAGTGATTTTTATGGCTAGGGCCGCGTCAGCGCGGCCCTAGCCAAACCGTAATTGCCGCTGTGGGCATTGCCAAACAATGTTGGGGCTTTGGGACCGGGCGCGCGCCCGTCATTTGACGAGGAACACTATGTTACGGATGACTGAGACGCCGGGTAGCGGCATGTTCTGTCATAAAAGTCTATAGCACATCGGCAGGCAGGTTTTCCTTGTGGAACCTGCCATCACTTGTTGTTCATCTCTAATTCACCTCTTGGTTCCGCCGGGGCCGAGATAAGGAGGCAGACTATGACCGAACCGATCCTGGAGATGCGGAATATTACGAAAAGATTTCCAGGCGTAACAGCATGCGACAAGGTGAATCTGACCCTGTACCCGGGGGAAGTCCACGCGCTTTTGGGGGAAAACGGCGCGGGCAAAAGCACGCTGATGAATATTTTGACCGGTATTTATACCCCCAATGAAGGCGCTATTATCTTTAAAGGCAAGACCATTGACCTGCGCAGCCCCCGCATTGCCGTGGATTTGGGCATCGGCATGGTGCATCAGCACTTTAAGCTGGTGGAAACCCTGACCGTGGCGGATAATCTGGCCATTGCCGCGGGTAAAGGCAAGTTTTTTCTCAACCGCAAGGAAACCGAGGCCTCGATCCGGGCTTGCGCCGAGGAATATCAAATGGATGTGGATCCTGCCGCCCGGGTCTGGCAGCTTTCCGTGGGGGAGCAGCAGCGGGTGGAAATCCTTAAGCTGCTCTATTGCGGGGCGGAGGTGCTGATTTTGGACGAGCCCACTTCCGTGCTGACGCCCCAGGAATCCCGCGCCCTGTTCAGCGCCTTGCATAAAATGGCGGAAGCGGGCAAATCCGTGCTGTTCATTACCCATAAGATGTTTGAGGTGATGACTTATTCCGACCGCATCACCATCCTGCGCAGCGGCAAATCCCTGGGCTCGATGCTGCGGGCGGATACCACCCGGGAAGAACTGACCCATATCATGGTGGGCCGGGAGTTGGGCGTGGACGTGAAAAGCCGGGAAGATAAAAGCGGCGGCGAAACCGTGCTGGAGCTGAGAAATATCTCCGTCATGGGGGATAAGGGCCTGCTGAATCTGAAAAACGCTTCCCTGAAAATCCGCTCCGGGGAAATTTTGGGCATTGCCGGCGTGGCCGGCAGCGGCCAGAAAGAGCTGGCCGCGGTCATCGCCGGCCTGCGCCAGCCGGAATGCGGCCAGGTGCTGCTGGCCGGGGAAGATGTTTCCCAGAAATCCCCTGCGGAAAGGCTGGCCCTAGGGGTGGCTTATATCCCGGAGGACCGGATGGGCGTGGGCCTGGTGGCTTCGATGAATATGATGGAAAACGCCATCCTCCGCTCCAGCGAGCAGGAGCCTTTCAGCAAGAAGGGCGTTCTGCAGCATGGCGAGATCCTCTGCCATACCAAGCAATTAGTGGCTGAATATGACATCAAAAATGCCGGCCTGGCCAAGCCGGTCAGCCTGATGTCCGGGGGCAATCTGCAAAAGCTGCTGATCGGCCGGGAGGTGGCCGGCGCGCCCAAGGTGATCGTGGCCGCTTATCCCGTACATGGCTTGGATATCGGCGCCACCGAGTCCATTCATAATATCCTCATCAGCCAGCGTAATCAGGGCGCGGCCATTCTGCTCATCTCCGAGGACCTGGAGGAGTTGATGGCCATGGCCGACCGCATCGCCGCCCTTTTCGAGGGAGAGGTCGTGGGCGAGGTGGATATTGCCGACGCCACTTATGACGGCGTGGGCCAGATGATGCTGGGCCAGCGCCGGGACAGCGCTGGGGAAAAGGAGACGGCCCATGAAAACACGTTATAAGCTGCGCTTTGAAAAACGGGAAAAGCTGCGCCAGATCGATCAGGTCATCGTCCCGATCGTCTGCATCCTGGTAGCTTTTCTGCTCTGCGGCATTGCCTTGCAGGCCAAGGGCCACGGCATGCTGGAAGTCTATGCCCGGCTGCTGCGGGGCGGCTTCGGCTCCTGGGGCAAAACCGCCGCCAGCGTGCTGCAGGCCATCCCGCTGATGCTCTGCGGCCTGGGCGTGGCGGTGAGCCTGAAGATGTCCGTGATCAATATCGGCGGCGAGGGCCAGTTCGCCATGGGCGCTTTTGCCGCTTCCGGCGCGGCCCTGTTCCTCTACCCCTATATGCCTGGGGGGTTGCTGTTGGTGGTGGCGGTGGCGGTGGGCTTTGTCGCCGGCGCCTTGTGGGGCGTGATCGGCATTTTGCCCAAGACCTATCTGGGCATCAATGAGACCATCATCACCTTGCTCTTAAACTATATCGCCCTGCTCTGGATCGATTATCTGTGCTACGGGCCCTGGCGGGATAAGGAAAACGCCAATATGCCCTATTCCAGGACCTTTGTGGAAGACGCCCGCCTGGGCACCTTCGGCGATACCGGCATCCATATCGGCCTGATCCTGGCGATTGTGGCCGCGATCCTGATTTTCCTGCTCTACCGCTATACGGTACGGGGCTATCATATGCGGGTCATTGGCGCGAACATCAAATCCGCCGCCTATGCCGGCTTGGATATCAAGAAAAACCTGCTCTTTTCCATGATCGTCGCCGGCGGCCTGGCCGGTTTGGCCGGCGCCACCTATGTGACCGGCGTGGTCTACCGCCTGCAGCCGGATATTGCCAACAACGCGGGCTATACCGCCATCACCATCGCTTTCCTGGCCCGCTTCAATCCCTTTGCCGTGCTGCTGGTTTCCGTGCTGTTCGGCGCTTTGAACCAAGGCAGCTACAGCATCCAGATCTTAGGGCTCTCTTCCAGCGTGGGCACGATGATCCAGGGGGCGATTTTCCTCTGCGTCTTGGGGGGCGAGATCTTCCTCCGCAACCGGCTGGTGCTGATGCGGGTTGAAAGCAGCGGGCCCAAGGACAAGCCGGGAAGCCTGGGGCTTCAGCCGGCGCTGGCTGGGGAAGCCGGAAAGGAGGACGCTTAATG
Source organism: Bacillota bacterium (assembly GCA_036733985.1). GTDB lineage: Bacteria > Bacillota > Dehalobacteriia > UBA4068 > UBA4068 > DAIMZM01. The sequence goes on along the minus strand of DAIMZM010000010.1, from coordinate 4,773 downwards.
AATGATTTGATTTCCATTATCAGCTCTGCCATCGCCTCTTCGGCAGGCATCATGTTTGCCGCTGTCGGCGAGGTGATCAATGAACGGGCCGGTGTGCTCAACCTGGGCCTGGAAGGCATCATGCTCATGGGCGCTTCCACCGCTTATGTGACCCTCTGCGTCACCGGCAGCCTGTTCTATTCCTCCCTGGTGGCTTTGGGCGTAGGCGCGGCCTTAGGCCTGCTCTATGCTTTTTTGACCATCACACTCCGGGCCAATCAAACCGTTTGCGGCCTGGCGGTGGTGATTTTCGGCGGCGGCTTGGCGGCCCTGCTAGGCGAGGATTACGCCGGGGTGGGCACCTCCCTCTATTTTACCCGGACCGCTATCCCGGGCCTGAGCAAGATCCCGATCATCGGGCCCATACTTTTCAACCACACCTTACCCATTTATTTCCTGTTCGCTCTGGTGGTCCTGGTAACGGTTTACTTGTATAAGACCCGGCCCGGCCTGAAGCTGCAAGCCCTGGGTGAAAATCCGGGGGCCTTGGACGCGGCGGGCAGCAAGGTCTTTCTCAGCCGTTATATTTACCTGATCATCGGCTGCGCCATCGTCTCTTATGGCGGCGCTTATATCACCACCGCCTATACGCCTTCCTGGTACGAGGGCATCACCTCGGGCCAGGGCTGGATCGCGGCGGCCCTGGTGATTTTCGCCGCCTGGAACCCGGCCATCGCGGCCCTGGGCGCTTTGCTGTTCGGCGGCGTTTCCGTACTGGGCCTGAGATTGCAGGCTATGGGCGTGAATATTTCCACTTTCTTCATCAGCATGCTGCCTTACGTCTGCACGGCCCTGGTACTGATCTTCACCGGCCGCAAGCGTTCAGCGGCGCCCGCCTCCCTGGCCGTCAATTATGACCGGGAAGCCCGCTGACAAGATCCGGGCTTTAACAGCGCTGGCTTTGGTTTTTAGCGTTTAATGACAATAAAAGAAAGAGGGATGGAAAATGAAGAAGCTATTAATTGTTTTATTCGCACTGTCGCTGGTCTTAGCCTTTGCCGCCTGCGGCGGGGGAGAGGCCCCGGCTCCTCAGGAGCCGGCTGGGGAAGAACAGCAGGGTGGCGCGGAACCCGCGGAACCGGAGGCCGGGGCTGACTGGAGCCAGCTGAAGATCGGCGTGTTCTGCAATGCCACTGCCAGCGACGGCGGCTGGGGCACTGCCATCGCCGAATCCATCAAGCAGTTTATCGCCGACCATAACCTCGAAAATGACCAGGTGATCTGGGTGGAGGGCATCCAGGCCGGCACCGAGGATGTGGACAATATCATTGTCGAGCTGGTGGATGACGGCTGCCAGGCCATCATCGCCCATTCCGGCGGTTATACCAGCCAGTTTGCCGCCGCCGCCGCCAAATACCCGGATGTTTACTTTGCCGGCTTTGAGTGCAAGGTGGAATCCCCCAATGCCATGATGTACTCGGTCAGCGATTACCAGTCCGAGTTCCTCTGCGGCTATTTAGCGGCGCTGATGTCCGAAGGCAATGAGCTGGGCTTTGTGGCCACCATGCCCACCACCACCATTTGCCGCCTGGTCAACGCTTTTGCCCAGGGCGCCAAGTACGCCAACCCTGACGCCACCGTGCAGGTGATCTTCACCAGCAGCTGGTATGACCCGGCCACGGAGAAGGAAGCTGCCGCCACCCTGATTTCCAAGGGCATTACCGCCATGGGTTACAGCGGCTCCAATTCCTCTGTAGCCACGGCCTGCACCGAAGCCGGCGGCGGCGTTTACTGCACCGGCAACTATGTGGACATGCTGTCCTACGGCCCCGGCGTTATGCTGACCTCCCATCTGATCAACTGGAACGCCATGCTGGACGATGTGGCGGGCAAGGTTGTTGAAGGCACCTGGGACGGGGAAACCATGATCTACACCATGGCCCAGGGCGCCGCCAATGTGACCGAGCCTAACGCGGATCTGGTGCCGGCGGATGTGGCCGCCCAGTTTGCCGAGGTGAAGGCGCAGATGACTGCGGGCGAGATCGATGTTTTCCCCGGCCCCCTCAGCGATAACCAGGGCAATGTGTTGGCTGCCGAAGGGGAAAAGCTGGAAGGCGCTGATCTGCTTTCCGTCACTTACCTGGTGGATAACGTGATCGGCAATCTGCCCTAAAGCGGCATAAACCGGCGCAGTTCCGCCGGTTGGTAACAAGCCCTGAAAGCTGTATTGGCCGGTAAGGGCTTTTTACGCAGCATCGTCATAATCCTAATCCGTGGAAAAGGGGATGAAAGAATGAAGAAATTATTAATTGTTGTGCTGGTATTGTCACTGGTCTTGGCCTTTGCCGCCTGCGGCGGAGGCGGGGAAACCGCTGCGCCGCCGGCAGAGGGAGAACAGCAGGGCGGCGGGGGTACTGAGGAAACTGGCGACGGCCTGGATTGGAGCAACATCAAAATCGGCGTGACCCTGGAAGCCACCACCAGCGACGGCGGCTGGGGCACCTCTTTTGCCGAATCTGTGAAAAAGTTTATCGCCGACCATGACATGAAGGACGACCAGGTGGTGATCATTGAGAATATCTTCGGCGGCACCGAGGATGTGGAGAATATCATGGGCGAGCTGGTGGACGACGGCTGCGACCTGATCATTGCCCATTCCGGCGGTTATACCGGCCAGCTGGCCCCCATTGCCGCCAAATACCCGGATGTGTATTTCGCCGGCTTTGAATGCCAGGTGAGCAGCCCTAACGCCATGATGTACTCTTTCAGCGACTATCAGTCGGAATTTATGTGCGGCTATTTATCCGCCCTGATGTCGGAAGGGGATCAGCTGGGCTTTGTGGCCACCATGCCCACCACCACCATTTGCCGCATGGTCAACGCTTATGCCCTGGGCGCCAAGTATGCCAATCCCAACGCCACTGTGCAGGTGATGTTCACCAGCAGCTGGTATGACCCGCTGGTGGAGAAGGAAGCGGCCGCCACTCTGATTTCCAAGGGCATTACCGTGATGGGTTATAGCGGCTCCAGCTCCGCCGTGGCCACGGCCTGCACGGAGGCGGGGGGCGGCGTCTACTGCACCGGCAACTATATGGATATGTATGAATACGGCCCCAAGGTGGTGCTGACCTCCCATCTGATCAATTGGAACGCCACCCTGGACGATGTGGTGGGCAAAGTCATTGACGGGACCTGGGACGGCCAGACCGTGATTTACACCATGGCCCAGGGTGCGGCTAAGCCCAGCGCGCCTAATGCGGATATTGTTCCCGCCGAGATCATCGCCCAGTTTGAGGAAGTCAATGCCCTAATGACCGCCGGGGAGATCGATGTTTTCGCCGGCCCCCTCAGCGATAATCAGGGCAATGTACTGGCAGCGGCAGGGGAGAAGCTGGAAGGCACGGATCTGCTTTCCGTCACTTACCTGGTGGATAACGTGATCGGCAACCTGCCTTAAGCACAGGCATAAAACAGAGAAAAAGCCCCGGCTATCTGGATAGCCGGGGCTTTATTGCGGGGAACGTTGATCAGGATCAATCCGCGTTGTTGATATTGTCCAAATAGGAGTAGAGGGTGAATTTGCTGATGCCGAAATAGTTGGCGATCTTATCCCCGCCTTTAGTCACCAGCATGGCCCCGGCTTCGTTGAGGAAGCTGATGGCTTTGATCCGGTCTTCTTTATTCATCAGGGCCACAGGCTTGCCCACCAGGCGCACGCTCTGCTCCAGTAAGTCGTCCAGCAGTTCATTGATATTGGTGGGTATGCTTTGGATCTGGTTCTGGCTGCCGTCATTGACCAGGGCATTGACAATGCTCTGGGCCATCATTAAGTCGGTCAGGTCGTAATTGATGGCAAAGATGCCGATGGGCTTTCCGGCAGCGTTCCGGATATAGACGGTGGAGGAACGCAATATCCTGCCATCCGAGGTCTTGGTCAAATAATGCAGCCGGTCTTCCAAAGCCTGGCCTTCCTGCATGGCCTCCAGGACGATATGGGAAGGGCCGGAGCCCAGGCTGCGATGGGAAACATGGCCGTTTTCAATGGCAACGATGGTGCGTTCCGGGTCGTCCCCGGTCAGATCATGTACCAAAACCTCGCAATTGTTGCCGAATTGGGCGGTGATGGCACAAGAAATGCGCTTTAACAGCGCCAGTTGCTCTGCATCCATGTTTACATCTCCTTTATCCGATAATGTCATTATATAACACTTATCAGCGCATTGCAAGGCAATCGCTGTCTATGGCGGAAAAAAACTAAAATTTTATTGATTTGCCTAAAAAAATTTGTAACGATTATTGCATCGGCCAAATGCGTATGCTATAATTAATTAAGAAGAAAGACAGATGAGAATGAATTTCATGCTTGACAATTTTTCTTCTTCTGGCTGTAAGGGAGTGCTTCGCGCGCGGGCTTGGAATTATTCCGGGCCCGCGTTTGCATATGATGAACGCGACCGAATAAAAATCAAGAATATGAGGTGAGCAACCATGTATCTGATCGCCAATGGTAAGGTTATTACAAGGGATGAGGCGCTGCCCTGGATCGCCGACGGCGGCGTGGCGGTGGAAGGCGGCAAAATCCTGGAAGTGGGCGAGACCGGGGCCCTGAAAAACAAATACCCCCAGGCTGAATTTATCGACGCCAAAGGCATGGTGATCATGCCGGCCTTTATTAATGTCCATTCCCATATTTACTCCGGCCTGGCCCGGGGACTGGCCATTGAGGGCAATAACCCCACCAATTTCTTTGAGATCCTGGACGGCATGTGGTGGGCCATTGACCGGAACCTGACC
>DAIMZM010000009.1:0-38430 GCA_036733985.1 Bacillota bacterium | reverse complement strand
GGGGAAGCTGGATCTGGCGGCGGCGCTGCAAGCGGCGGAAGGAGGCGGCCGGGCATGATTACCAAGCGCATCACCCCCTGCCTGGATATTAAAAACGGCGTAGTGGTGAAGGGCCGGCAATTCCAGAATGTGCGGGAACTGGAAGACCCGGTGGCCCTGGCCCGCTTCTACAATGAATCCGGCGCGGATGAGCTGGTCTTTTATGATATCATTGCCACGGTGGAGCAGCGGCCCCTGTTCACGGATATCCTGCGCCGGGTGGCGGCGGAAATCTTCATCCCCCTGACCGTGGGCGGCGGCATCAGCAGCCTGGCTGATTTTGACCGGGTGCTGAAAGCCGGGGCGGATAAGGTCAGCGTCAATTCCGGCGCGCTGAAAAACCCGGTTCTGATCCGGGATGCCGCGGAGAAATACGGCAATCAATGCGTGGTGCTGTCCATGGACGTATCCTTGGCGGACGGGGTCTGGCGGGTTTTCGCCAAGGGCGGCCGGGAAAACACCGGGCTGGACGCCCTGGACTGGGCGGAACAAGGAGAGTCCTTAGGGGCCGGGGAATTGGTGGTGAACAGCATCGATACCGACGGCATGGGCCAGGGCTTTGACCTGCCCCTGCTGCGGGCGGTGACGGCCCGGGTAGGCATCCCGGTCATTGCCAGCGGCGGCGCCGGCAAAGCGGAAGATTTCGCCCAACTCTTTCAGCTGCCCGGGGTGGACGCGGGCCTGGCCGCGGGCATTTTTCACCGCCGGGAACTGGAGATCCGGCAGCTGAAACGCTATTTAATCAACCAGGGCCTGGCGATCCGGGCCGAGGAAAGGGAAGGTGCCTTAAATGAACCTGGATGAACTGAAATTTGATCAAGACGGCCTGATCCCCTGCGTGGTGCAGGCGGCGGAGAGCGGGCAGGTCCTGATGCTGGCTTATATGAACCGGGAGAGCATCGCCGTTTCCCTGGCCGAGGGGCGCACCTGCTTTTTCTCCCGCAGCCGGGGGGAATTGTGGCGGAAAGGGGAAAGCAGCGGCCATCTTCAGCAGCTGCTGGCCCTGACCGCGGATTGCGACAACGACAGCCTGCTGGCCCTGGTGACCCAAACCGGCCCGGCCTGCCATACCGGAGCGGAGAGCTGCTTTTTCAACAAGATCTGGCAGGGGGCGGCGGCGGAGCGGCCGGCCTTTAGCCTGGACCGGCTCTACCGACTGTTGCTCAGCAGAAATGAATTGCGGCCCAGCGGCAGCTACACCACTTATCTTTTTGAAAAAGGCCGGGAAAAGATTTTGAAAAAAATCGGCGAAGAAAGCGCCGAGGTGCTGATCGCCGCCATGAAGGGCAGCCGGGAAGAAACCGTCTACGAAATCGCTGATTTGGCCTATCACCTGCTGGTGCTGATGGCGGCGGAAAATATTTGTCCCGCCGATATTCTGGGAGAATTAGCCTCCCGGCAAGTGGTGGATCAAAAAACCAAACAAGAAACCATGGCCTGAAGCCTTGGCAAAGGCGGATTCCCCGGCAGAAACAAGCAAGAAAACCTTGCCATCCTGAAATTGCCTTGGGAAAGCTTTAGCATAGCATTACGGGAAACAAAAAGAGGCGGAATTCTGCGCCTCTTTTTTTTAGCCGCAAGTTAACCCTTGTTTTAGGGCAAATGCTTATAGTAAAAAGATTCTGTAAACTAACCCCAAGTGCTGATAAAGTTTTGACAAAGGCATATATTTATGGTAGAGTAAAAATGCTGAGCTGCGACAATTTTCGGGAGGGAGATCCCTTTTGCCGCAGCCGTCCCAACCCCCTTATTTTAGGTTTATCCCGGTTTTTTCCGGCCCGGATAATGACCAGGATTACCGGCCCGGTAAACACATATGTCAGCATTTATTTAAGCAAGGGAGGTTAAAAATGGACACCAATACTGAGAAGTGCTGCTGCTGCGAGCACAGCGAGGAGGAGCAGGCAAAGTATGACCAGATAGCCAAGGTCATCGAGACTTACAGGGACAGGCCGGGCTCGCTGATCATGGTTCTGCACGCCGCACAGCAGATTTACGGCTACCTGCCGCTGCAGCTGCAGAAATTCATCGCCAATGGCCTGAATCTGCCGCTGTCCGAAGTTTACGGGGTCGTGAGCTTCTATTCCTTCTTCTCCATTACGGAGCGGGGCGAACATACTTTACGGGTTTGCCTGGGCACCGCCTGCTATGTCCGGGGGGGCAAAAAGCTGGTGGAAGCGCTTGAAGAAAAGCTCCAGGTGAAGGTTGGCGGCACTACGGCGGATAAAAAGTTCACCTTTGAGGTAGCCCGCTGCATCGGCGCCTGCGGCTTGGCCCCGGCGCTGATGATCGACGACGAAGTCTACAAGCAGATGGCTCCCGCTAAGCTGGACGCTGTTCTTGCCCGGTATTAGGAGGTGAAATAAATGGAACATAAAATTACTTCCATTCAGGACCTTGACCGCATCAGGATGGCATATCAGGAGCAGCTGTCCCGTTACCATCATCAAGTGCTGGTTTGCGCCGGCGCGGGCTGCATCAGCTCCAACTGCTTTGCCGTGCGGGACGCTGTGGCGGATGAGCTGGCCAAGATCGGCCTGGCCGACCAGGTCAAGATGTATGAAACCGGCTGCATGGGCACCTGCGCCGTGGGGCCGGTGATGCTGATCCTGCCGGAGCGGATTTTCTATACCGGCCTGAATCCGGATAATGTGCGGGAGGTGCTCCGCGCCCATCTGCTGCAGGGCAAAACCCTGGAAGAGCATACTTTCTATGACGCTGCCCTGGATAAGCATATCCCGGTCATCGACGATATTCCCTTCTTTTCCAAGCAGGTGCGGATCGCCCTCAGGAATTGCGGCGTCATCGAATACAGCAACATTAACAGCTATATCGCCAACAACGGCTATTATGCCGTTGCCAAGGCCCTGACCACCATGACCGACGCTCAGGTGGTGGAAGAAATGAAGGCTTCCGGCCTGCGGGGCCGGGGCGGCGGCGGCTTCCCCACCGGCGTCAAATGGGAAGCCGGCTATAAGGCCCCGGGACCGGAGAAATATATCGTCTGCAACGCGGACGAGGGCGACCCCGGCGCTTTCATGGACCGTTCCGTTATCGAGGGCGACCCCCATAACCTGATCGAAGGCATGATGCTGGGCGCTTATGCCATCGGCGCCAAGAAGGGCTATGTCTATATCCGCGCTGAATACCCCATTGCCGTGGACCGGCTGGGCATTGCCATCCAGCAGGCCCGGGAATACGGGCTGCTGGGCCAGAAGCTGTTCGGCACGGATTTTGAATTTGATCTGGAGATCCGCATCGGCGCCGGCGCTTTTGTCTGCGGCGAGGAAACGTCCCTGATGGCCTCCATCGAAGGCGAGCGGGGCGAGCCCAAACAGAAGCCGCCCTTCCCCTTCCAGCGGGGCCTCTTCGGCAAACCCACCATCATCAACAACGTGGAGACTTTTGCCAATGTGCCGGCCATCATCCTGGACGGCGCTGAGAAATTTGCCAGGATCGGCACGGAAAAAGCCAAGGGCACCAAGGTCTTTGCCCTGGCCGGCGATATCGTCAACGCGGGCATCATTGAAGTGCCCATCGGCACGCCCTTAGGGGAGATCATCTTCACCATCGGCAGCGGCATGATCGACGGCAAGCGCTTCAAATCCGCCCAGGTGGGCGGCCCCTCCGGCGGCTGTGTCACCGCGGATAACCTGAACGTGCCCATGGATTACGATTCCCTGATCGCCTTGGGAGCCATGATGGGCTCCGGCGGCCTGATCGCCATGAATGAAGATACCTGCATGGTGGATACGGCCCGCTTCTTCATGGATTTCATCCAGGACGAAAGCTGCGGCAAATGCACGGCCTGCCGCATCGGCACCAAGCGGATGCTGGAGATCCTGGAGCGGATCGTGGACGGCAAAGGCGTTGACGGCGATATCGAGGAGCTGGAGCAGCTGGCCGTGGTGGTCAAGGATACCGCCATGTGCGGCCTGGGCCAGACCGCGCCTAACCCCATCCTCTCCACCATCCAGTATTTCCGCAAGGAATACGAGGAACATATTTACAAGAAGCACTGCCGGGCCGGGGTCTGCACCCATCTGTTCAGCAGCCCCTGCGAGAACACCTGCCCCGCCGGTATTCAGATCCCCGGCTATATGAGCCTGCTGGCCACCGGCCAATATCTGGACGCCTACCGGGTAATGTTCCGGGACAATCCCTTCTCCGGTATTTGCGGCCGCATCTGCACCCATCCCTGCGAGGACCGCTGCCGCCGGGCCACGGTGGACGAAGCCATGGCCATTTGCGAGCTGAAGCGTTTCGCCACGGACTATGCTTACGGGGAAGGCTATCCCAAAGCTGCCGAGCTGGCGCCCAAGGCGGATCTGGATAAGAAAGTGGCCATCATCGGCGCCGGGCCCAGCGGCCTGACCGCCGGCTATTACCTGGCCCGCTTAGGCTACAAGGTGGACGTATTCGAGGCGGAGGCGGTGGCCGGCGGCGTGATGACTTACGGCATTCCGGAATACCGCCTGCCCAAGGCGCTGATCAACCATGAGATCGACCTCATCAAACAGGCCGGCGTGAACATCATCTTCAACACCAAGGTGGGCCGGGATATCACCATGGACGCCATCCGCGATCAGTATGACGCCATCTACATCAGCGTCGGCGCGCAAACCGCCGCCCGGCTGAATATTGAGGGCGAGGATCTGCAGGGCGTTTACCATGGCCTGGATTTCCTGAAACGGGTAGCCTTAAAGGGCGACCTGGCCCTCACCGGCCAGAAGGTGGCGGTGATCGGCGGCGGCAATACCGCCATTGATTCCGCCCGCACCGCCTTGCGCCTGGGCGCCAAGGAAGTAAAAATCCTTTACCGCCGGGACCGGAGCGCCATGCCTGCCAATGACGAAGAGATCCAGGATGCCCTGGCTGAAGGCGTAATCATTGAGACCCTGGTCAACCCGGTCCGCTTCATCGGCGAGAACGGCAAGCTCCAGAGTATCGCTATTGCCCGCCAGGCCCTCCATGAATTCGACAATACCGGCCGCCGGAAGGCCCGTCCCATCGAAGGCAGCATCTATACGGAAGACTTCGACGTGGCGATTCCCGCTGTTTCCCAGTCGCCGGATACCGCCTTCCTGGCGGAGAGCGGCATTGACCTGCATAAGGGCAGCTGCATCCTGGCGGACGAATACACTATGGCCACCTCCAAGCCGGGGGTCTTTGCCGGCGGCGACGCTTACCGCAATCCGGAGGATGTGGTGCATGCCATCCATGACGCGAAGCTGGCCGCGGCAGCCATCGACGAATACCTGGGCGGCGAAGGCCGGCTTTACAAAGGGCCGGAAATCGCCATCAGCGATTATCATATCGAAGGCGACGTGGTGATCCATGACCGCTTCCCCAAATCTCATGTTCCGGCTGCCAAAGCGGTACAGTGCTTCTGCGAGGTCAATCTCGGCATGAATAAGCTGGACGCCGAGGCGGAAGCCAAGCGCTGCCTGCGCTGCGATAGGAGGTAGATAATATGACAATGATCAATCTTACCATTAATGGCAAGGAATGCCAGGCCCCCAAAGGCAGCTCGATTTTAAAGGCGGCTGAACTCAACCATATCCATATCCCCAAGCTCTGCTATTTAGAAGGCATCCATCAGTTCGGCGCTTGCCGCATCTGCGTGGTGGAAGTGGAAGGTTCCAAAAACCTGATGGCCTCCTGCATGGTGGAAGCCGCCGAGGGCATGAAGATCCACACCAATACCCAGCGGGTGCGCAATGCCCGGAAGGTGCTCTATCAATTGCTGATCTCCGACCATGCCCAGGATTGCCTGGCCTGCGAGCGCAGCGGCAGCTGCGAGCTGCAGGATCTGGGCCGGGAACTGGGCGTGACGGAAAACCGCTACCATGGGGCCAAGAATGAATCCAAGATCGACGTCTGCGAATCCTTCACCCGGGATCCCAACAAATGCGTCCTCTGCCGCCGCTGCGTCAGCGTTTGCGGCCGCATCCAGGAAACCAATATCCTGAAAGCTTCCCAGCGGGGCTTCCAGACCGTGATTTCCCCAGCCTTTGAGCTGCCCATCGGCAGCAGCAACTGCACCTTCTGCGGCCAGTGCACCGTGGTTTGCCCGGTGGGCGCGCTGCAGGAGACCAGCCATAAAGACCGGGTCTGGGCAGCGCTGAACGACCCCAATAAGTATGTGATCGTGCAGCCGGCCCCGGCTGTCAGGGTGGGCATCGGCGAATGCTTCGGCCTGCCCCCCGGCACCAGCCAAACCGGACGCCTGGTGGCGGCCCTGCGCCGCATGGGCTTTGACGACGTCTTTGACACCAACTGGAGCGCCGACCTGACCATCATCGAGGAAGGCACCGAATTCCTCCACCGCTTCAAGGACGTGCTCTCTGGCAAGGGCGCGGTGCTGCCCATGATGACCTCCTGCTCCCCTGGGTGGATTAAGTTCATCGAGAACAATTTTCCCACAGAGCTGGATCATCTCTCTTCCTGCAAATCCCCGCATATGATGTTCGGCGCGGTGCTGAAATCCTATTACGCGGAGAAGATCGGCAAAGACCCCAAGGATATCTACGTGGTCTCCATCATGCCTTGCACCGCCAAGAAAACCGAGATCGCCCGGCCGGAAATGACCAATGACGGCCTGCCTAATGTGGACGCGGTGCTGACCGTGCGGGAGCTGGGAGACATGATCAAATCCTTAGGCATTGATTTCCTCTCCCTGCCGGAAGAGCCCTTTGATTCCCCCCTGGGCATGTCCACCGGCGCCGCGGATATCTTCGGCCTTACCGGCGGCGTGATGGAAGCGGCCCTGCGTACTGTTTACGAACTAGTCACCGGGCGGGAGCTGCCCTGGGGCGATTTGCATGTGCCGCCCATCGTCGGCCTGGATCAGGTGAAGGAAGCCACCATCAAGCTGGAGAATGTGCTGCCGGAATGGCAGGCTGCCGAAGGCTTTGAAGTGAAGATCGCCGTCACCAGCGGCCTGGCCGGCGCCAGGCAGCTGATGGAGCAGGTGGAAGCCGGCACCTCCCCCTATCATTTCATCGAAGTGATGGGCTGCCCCGGCGGCTGCATCACCGGCGGCGGCCAGCCCCGGGCCAAGGATGTGGCCGCGGCCCGCAAGTCCAGGATGGAAGCGCTTTATGCCGAGGACGAAGGCAAAGCCCTGCGGAAATCCCATGAGAATCCGGAGCTGATCGCCTTCTACAAAGAATGGGGCGAAGCCGGCGGCCACCGTTCCCATGAATACCTCCACACCCATTATGTGCCCCGGGGCAAGTATAATGAGCTGACCGACGAGAGCTTCGAAGTCAAGTAAGCCCCTTCCCCCGGCCGGCCAAAAACAGACTAAAAGAAAGAACGCCCCTGCTGGAAAAAGCAGGGGCGTTCTTGATCAGCGGCAGGCCGAAGGGCCTTCTGGCGGTGGCGCAGCGAAGCGGTCAGGCCCCGGAGGAAAGCACCGGCAGCCTGAAACCGCAGGGAGCGCGAAAGGACATGGGGGCTTGACCGCAGCGGCCGTCTAGTGAGCGCAGCGAACGGTCTGGCTGGCATTTACAGCTGGATTTCTCCATGAGTTTGCTCAAATTTGCCCACATGCTTCTTAATCAGCATTTCCACTTCCCGGTTCGCCGAGCGCGCATTGTACTCCGCTACATAGCGCAGCTTTGCCAGCAATTCCGGGTCGATGCGAATGGTAAACTGCGGCAGTTTGGATGGCATCATAAAGACCCCCCTTTGTTGTCACTTATATCAGCGTATTACAGAAAAAATACGCAAGACGATATTGACAACTAGGTGACAACACCATACAATTAATGTCAGCGCCATCTTAGGGGAGGTCAAATCATGCCGGATTATGAGAAAATGTATTTCCGCCTGGCGGCTACAGTAGCGGATGTGATCGATATCCTTATTGCGGCCCAGTTAAAGGCAGAGGCGGACTATATAGCGGAGGAGTCGTTGCCCATTCCCCTGGGCAGGATCACAGCAAAAGCGGGGGAAGATGAAAAAACGCGGCAAGGATGATCATCCTTGCCGCGTCCTTATGCCCGGAGCAGCAGCAGCTTTTCCGGGGGCAGCTGTAAATATTCCGGTAGGCGCTCCGGCATATTTTCCCGGGCCACCTTCCACCACAGGGGTTCCCGGCCCAGGCTGCCGCAGATGATATTATACTCAAAGGGGCCCTCGCCGTGATCCAGGGCCTGATAGGCCAGGGTGTTGACGTCCTCGGCCAGCGCGGGGCGCAAATCATGGGCGCGGATGCCCACCGCCGCCAGATCCGGCGCTACCTTTTGGGCGGTGCGCAGGCGGAGGCCCCAATCGATGGCTTCCACCTGATAATCCCCCAGCCGCCGGGCCGGGCTGATATTCTTACAGCCGGTCAATCTGGCCACCGGCAGGCTGCCCGGATCGGCAAAGAGCTGCTTAATCGGGCCATCGGCCCGGAGGTGGCCCTGATCCAGCACCAAAAGCCGGTCGCAGAGCTTATAGACCTCGTCCCGGTTATGGGTGACCAGCAGCACATTGTCCCCCCAGCTGTCCAGCAGCTCTGCCAATTGGAAATGGAGCTGCTCCCGCAAATAGTCGTCCAGGGCGGAAAAAGGCTCGTCCAGCAGGATGATTTCCGGCTGGGCGCAAAGAATCCGGGCCAGGGCCACCCGCTGCTGCTGGCCGCCGGATAACTGGCTGGGATAGCGCTCCGCCAGCTCACCTAAACGCAGCAGCGCCATCAGCTCCCGGACCCGGCTGTCCCGCCGGGCTTCCTGCCGGCTCAGCCCCAAGCCCGCCGCCACATTGTCGACAGCGGTCAGATGGGGAAAAAGAGCGTAATTCTGAAACAGATAGCCCACCCGCCGCTGCTGGGGCGGGATATTGACCCGGGCCTGGCTATCGAAAAGCAGGCGGCTGTTCAGGCTGATCCGGCCGCTGTCCGGCCGGATGATGCCGGCCACGCTTTTCAGGGTCATGCTTTTGCCGGAGCCGGAAGCCCCCAGGATGCCTAAGCGTCCGCCGCCACTTTCAAAAGCAATATCCAGGAAGAAGCCCTTTAGCTGCTTCCTGATCTTCAGCTTTAAGCTCATTTGCCCCCACCCCGCTTGTACCTGCTTTCCTTGGCGGTGAAATAATTCATGGCAAAAACCACCAGAAAGCAGATAACCACCAGGATCGCCACATATTCATAGGCCTGCCGCATATCATGGGCAGCCACCTCAGAATAAACCGCCAGGGGCAGGGTGCGGGTTTTCCCCGCGATATTCCCGGCGATCATGGCGGTGGCGCCAAATTCTCCCAGGCCCCGGGCAAAGGCCAGCACGCCGCCGGCAGCCACGCCGGGCCGGGCCAGGGGCATGACAATGCGCCAGAAGATGCGGCGCTCGCTCATCCCCAGGGTGCGGGCGGCATGGATCAAATCCTGATCCACCTGCTCAAAAGCGCCCCGGGCCGCCCGGTACATCAGGGGGAAACTGATGACCACGGCGGCCAGCACCGTGGCTGACCAGGAAAACACCACTTTCCAGCCGAAAAATTCCAGCAAAAAGCTGCCCAGGGGCCGCTGGACGCCAAAGATATAGAGCAAAAAAAACCCGGCCACCGTAGGCGGCAGCACCAAAGGCAGGGTCAGCAGGCCGTCCAACAGCAGCCGCAGCCGCTCCGAACGCAAGGCCACCACCCCCCTGGCACAAAAAACCCCCAGGAAAAAGGTGATGGCAATGGAAGCCCCGGCTGTGCGCATGGAAATAAGGATGGGGGAGATGTCCGCTGTCATAAAAGCCGCCTCCTTTGCTCAGCCCAAGTTAACCGCAAAGGGGCGGACAATTGCCCGCCCCTCACGGAAGAAAATGTGGCCAAGCTTCGTTTTGCCCTAATTTTACTCAGGGCAGAACAATGAAAACTAGAGATTGGACTTAAAGCCGTAGCTTTCGAAAACAGCCATGGCTTCATCGCTCCGCAGGAAATCCACGAAGAGCTGGGCCGCTTCCCGGTTGGCGCTGCCGGCCAGCACAGCCACGGGATAAATCACCGGGGTCTTGAGAGCGTCTGCCGGAGCCGTGGCAATGACCTTGACCTGGTCCGCCATGCTGGCGGCGTCGGTGGCGTAGACCACGCCCAGATCAGCGCTGCCCTCAGCCACCCAGTTCAGCACCTCGGTCACATTGGTGCCCAGGGAAGCCTTGGCCAGCACCTGGTCGATGATGCCCAGATTGGTGAAGATCTCCTGAGCATACTGGCCCACCGGCACGGATTCCGGATCGCCGATGGCAATGGTATCCGCCTGCAGCACATCGGCAAAAGCGGTGATACCGGAAGCGGCGGCCGCCGGCTCGATCAGCACCACTTCGTTCAACAGCAACTGCACCACATCGGCGCTGGCAATTTTGCCCCCGTCCACCAGGGCGTTCATCTGCTTATTGGCGGCGGACATAAACACGTCGGCGGCCAGGCCTTCCTCGATCTGGGTTTGCAGCTTGCCGGAAGCGTCATAAGCGCCTTCCACCGTGATCCAGTCATACTGGGCTTGGAACGCGGGGATCAGCGCCTCCACATAAGCGTTTTCCAAAGAAGCGGCGGCAGCCACCAGGATGGTGACAGGCGCAGGTGCTTCTTCCCCGGGCTGCTGTTCTTCAACAGGCTGCTGCGCTTCCGCCGGCTGCTGCTCCTCAGCAGGCTGACCGCCAACGCAAGCGCTGAAAACCAAAGCCAGGGGCAGCATCATCACTAGTAACAAAGAAAGCTTTTTCATTCCGTTCCTTCTTTCATACCTTGTTTTTGAAAGTTGTCATGGTCTATGAAGCATTCTTTCCTGCAGGAAAAGAAACTTTATTTATTTGCCAAAACCGCAATTCGGCCAAATACAAGCGGCGCATTCCAGGCATAAGCCCCCTTCGCCATAACGGACCAAATCCTGCCGGGAGAGCCTTTCCCCAGCCATCAACCTGGGCAGCACCAGATCAAAAATGGTGCGGCGGGCATACATCACGCAGCCGGGCAGGCCCAGTACCGGCACGCCTTCCAGATAAGAGAGGAGGAACATGGCCCCGGGCAGCACCGGCGCGCCGTAGCTGACGATCTCCGCGCCGCTTTCCCGGATCGCCAAAGGGGTCTTGTCGTCCGGATCCACGCTCATGCCGCCGGTGCAGATCACCAGCTCCGCGCCTTTGGCTTTCATCTCCCGGATCGCGCCGCTGATGGCGGCGCTGTCGTCGTCAAAGGTCTCATGCCAGCACATCTCCGCCCCGTAGTCCGCCAGCTTGGCCTGGACCACCGGGGTGAAGGTATCCTCGATCCGGCCCTTGAACACTTCGCTGCCGGTGGTGATGACGCCGCAGCGCCTGACCCGCCAGGGCAGGATGGCCAGCAGGGGCGCCGGGCCCGCGGCCGCCCTGGCCTGATCCATGACGCTTTCGGCAATGACCAGGGGGATGACCCGGGCGCCGGCCAGCTTATCCCCGGCCCGCACCGGCGTATTGCCATGGCGGCTGGCGATCATCACCTGCTCGATCCGGTTGACAGCCTGCAAACGCGCCGAATCCACCTTCAGCAGGCCGCCGATCTCGGCAAAAGCTTCTATTTTACCTTCCTTCACTTCAGAAGGGCAGATATGTTCGTTTTTGACCAGCTGCCAGAGGATTTGGGCAGCCTCGTTCTCATGGAGCATGCCGTCCTGCTTTTCCCAGACATAGAGATGCTCCTTACCCATGGAAAGCAGCACCGGCAGATCCGCCTCCGTAACCACATGGCCCTTGCGGAAGCGGGCGTCCTTGGTCCGGCCCTTGATGATCTGGGTTAAATCATGACAAAGCACCTGGCCCACCGCGTCTTTGGTGGCAATCAGTTTCATGCTGAAAAACCCCTTCTTACTTCTTCTCTCAAAAGAATAATATACTTCATTATTCTTGTCAAGCTATATTTTTCCGGGCCTATACTGGGATAAATACTTTTATCAGGCATTTTAACAGAAAAGCCCATAAAAAGGCAGGGCCGTTGCCCCGGCCCCGCCCGCTTTCAGCCGGTTATTTTATTCTGAGGGGAATGCCGCAGACCACCCGGTAGACTTCCGCCGCCGCCTGGGCCAGCAGCACGCTGAGCCGCCCGCAGGCGTCCCTGGCTTCCCGCGACCCTCGCTCCAGGGGGATTACCCCGGCGCCCACCTCGTTGATGACGACCACGGCCTTGGCTGTCAGCTGCGGCAGCAGCGCCGGGACCTGGGCCGGATCGCGGAACACCAGATCCTGCACATTAAAAATCACCGGGCAATCATCCAAGCGCCCGTCAGCCATCTCTTCCGGCCCATAACCCAGCTGCCCGCTGACAAATTCCCGCTTGCCCGCTGCCATGGGGCCGATCACCAAGATCATCTTTACCCACCTCCGTCAAGAGAATTTTCCCGCCAGGGCCGCTGCCCCGGCCAGCATCAGCAATTCGCTGAGCTGTATCAGAAACCCGGCCAAATCGCCGCTGAAACCGGCGAACTGCCGTTGGGCCAGCCGCCGGGTATAGAACCAGAACAGCCCGGCCAAGGCCAGCATCAGCCCGCCGGCCCGCCAATCCAGCAAGAGCAGGCCCAGACCGGCCAGGATGATCCCGGCCCCAGCCGCGCTTTTCGCCCCTTTAGCCGCTGCCTGGCGGCAGGTGGAGAGCAGGCCCGGCCCTGGCCCTGCCGCGGGGGCAAAGGTCAGGGAAGCCAAGGCCCCCAGGGCCCGGGATAAGACGGGCAGCGGCAGCAGCAGCCAGCAGATGCCGCTGGGCAGTTCCGCGGCTAAAGCGGCATAAAGCAGCAAATAACCGGCAATGCCCATCACGGCAAAAGCGCCGCAATGGGGGTCTTTCATGATCCGGCGCTTCTGCTCCTGATCCCCGTGGCTGGACAAAGCGTCCACCGTATCGGCAAAGCCGTCCAAATGCAGGCCGCCGCTGACAGCCAGGGGCAGCAAGGTCAGGCCCGCCGCCCGCAGCAAAGGACCAAAGCCCCAAGCCCCGGCCAAAGCCTGCCAAGCCAGGAGCAGCAGACCGATGACCAGGCCCACCAGAGGCAGGGCGGCCAGGGCATAGGCCATATTATCCTCCTGCCAATCCAGATGGGGCGCGGGCAAGCGGGAAAACAGGGAAAAGGCCAGGCCGATCGAACGCAGCACTTTCATTGGGGGCCTCCCTTCAGCCACAGGGGGATACCGCAGACCAGCTCCGCCACCTGATCGCAGGCAGCGGCCAGGCGCTGGTTCAGGCGGCCCAGGGCCTGGATATAGCGCCGCACCAAGGCGTCATAGCCGCCGCCGTCCGCCCCCACCTCATTGGTGACCAGGATCAGGGTATCGCATTGCCCGGCCAAATGCCTGACGCCGGCCAGCACCCTTGCCTCAGCCAGATCCGGCCCAGCTCCCTCGGCGTCGAAAATCTCGTTGGCGGTCAGGTTGCACAGGCATTCCAGCAGCGCCACGCCGGCCCGCTCCGGCAGCGCCAAACCGGGCAGATCCGTATAGCGCTCAATGGTGGCAAACCCCTTGGCTTTCCGCATAGCCCGGTGGCGGGCAATGCGCGCCTCGCTTTCCTCGCCAAAAGGGCGCATAGTGGCGATATAATAGCGGGGCCCGGCCAGGGTTACGGCCAAATCCTCGCCAAAGGTGCTTTTACCGCAGCCGGAACCGCCGTACAGCAGAATTTTCGTTTTGATCGCTCCTTATCCGACGCTTTAGCAAGCCTTTTTAAAACCCTTCTTTTCTTATAAGAAAAGAAGCAAAAGAATTTTAAATTAAAGTGACAGGCAGCTATTGTTTAAGGTTTTACTTTTATTTCTTTTATTTTAAAGTAATAAAATCATCATGCTTCCCAGGCGGCCCGGCGGCTTGCCGCAGCCCCACCTTTAAAATTTTCTTGGTTCTTCTTTTATAAAAGAAGAACGGTTTTAAGCCTTTACCTCTACATACCGATATCGCTGAAGGTAGGCAGGTCCCGGAACACGGCCAGGGCCAGATCCAGCAGGGGCAGCACAGCCACGGCGCCGGTGCCCTCGCCCAGGCGCATGCCGGCGTGGATCAGGGGCGACAACTCCAGGGCCGCCATGACCAGGGCAGCGGCGGGCTCGGCGGAGAGGTGGCTGGCCAGCAGATAATCAGCCACCCTGGGGCAGAGCCTGATGGCGGTCAGGGCGGAAACCGCGCTGATAAAGCCGTCGATGATCATGGGGATACGGCAGAGGCTGCCGCCGATGAAGGCCCCCGCCAAGCCGGCGATATCAAAGCCGCCCAGCTTAGAGAGGACGTCCAGGGCATCCTCTGCCTGGGGCTGATTGATGCGGATCGCGGTTTCCACCGCCCGGATCTTGGCCTGCAGGCCCGCGTCGGAGAGGCCTGCGCCCCGGCCCACCATCAAGGCGGGCTCCTGGTCCAGCAGCACGGCTGCCATGGCGCTGGAAGTGGTGGTATTGCCGATGCCCATTTCGCCGGTGGCCAGGATTTGATAGCCCTGGGCCGCCGCTTCCCGCACCAGCTCAATGCCGATGGCAATGCCCCGCTCAGCCTGGCTGCGGCTCATGGCCGGGCCCTGGGTCATATCGGCGGTGCCTGGAGCGATGCGATGATCCCGGAGCGCCGGGACGGCCGGATGGGTCAGCATGCCCAGATCAGCCACGAACATCTCCGCCCGGGCCGTCTTGGCCATCAGGCCCACGGCGGAACTGCCCGCCGCAATATGTGCCGCCATTACCGCGGTGATGGCCGCCGGGGTCTGGGCCACCCCCTGGGCCAGCACGCCGTTATCCCCGGCCATCACCACTACGCCCCGCCGATCAATAGTCGGCCAAGCTTGGCCCTGGCTGCGGGCCAGGCGCACCACAGCGTCCTCCAGCAGGCCCAGGGAGCCCACCGGCTTGGCAATACTGTTCCAGCGGGCCAGCGCCGCCGCCCCGGCCTTTTCGTCGGCAGGCGGAATCTGTTGGTTTAGCTTCTCAAAATCAAGGGGTTCCCTGTTTTGTGCCATATGCTGTTAATCCTCCCATTGTTGCAGCATTTGCCGCATCCATTGATAAACGTCCAGGCCGTAAACCCGGCGCAATTGTTCCCGGTTCAACGTTTCCCGCACCGGCCCTGCCGCCACCAGCCGGCCCTTGTCCAGCAGCAGGCCCTGGCTGCCGTAAGCCCGGGCCAGACTCAGATCATGCACCACGGAAATCACCGCCCGGCCGCCTTGGGCCAGCCAGTCCCGGAGCAGCTGGAAGATCTGGCTTTGATACATCAGATCCAGATGATTGGTGGGTTCGTCCAGGATCAGCAGCGGCGGATCCTGGGCAAAGAGCTGAGCCAGAAAAGCCCGCTGCAGCTCGCCGCCGGAAAGGGTGGTCAGGGTATGGTAGCGGAGGGCCGTCATGCCGGTCAAACTTAGGGCTTGCTCCACCATGTCCTGATCCGCCCGGCTTTTAGGCTGCAGCAGGCGGGGGGCGTGGCAATAGCGGCCCAGGCGCACCAGCTCATCCACGGTAAAGGCATAGCCGGTCTGATGGGCCTGGCTTAGCACGCCGAAACAGCGGGCCCGCTCCACCCCCCGCAGGCGGGCGATATCCCGGCCCTGGAAGCTGATGCTGCCCTGATAGGGCGCGCCTTGGGCAATGGCGTTGACAATGGTACTTTTACCAGCGCCGTTGGGCCCGGCCAGCATCAGCCATTGGCCTTCCGCCACCTGGAAGCTGACCTGATCCACAATGGTCAGATCCCCGTAGCGTATGGTCAGATCCCGTACCGTCAGCATCAGCGTATCCTCCGGTTCCGGGAAAAAATATAGACAAAAATCACGCTGCCGATCAGGGACGTAATGACGCCGATCGGCAATTCCCTGGGGGAAAGCAGGGTGCGGGACAGCAGATCCGCCAGCATCAGGAAAGCCGACCCGGCAAAAAGGCAGGTGGGCAGCAGGCGGCGGTGATTGGGCCCCAGCACCAGGCGGACCATATGGGGGATCACCAGGCCCACGAAAGCAATGGTGCCGCCGATGGAGACGGCCACGCCGATCAGCACCGAGACGCTGACTAGCACCACCAGCTTGACCCGGCGCACCTCTATCCCCAAATTGCGGGCATTGTCCTCGCCAATGGCAAAGGCGTTCAGCTCCCTGGCTTTGGCCAGCAGCAGGCCGCCGCAGGCCAGCAAGGCCAGGGCCAGGATCAGGGCCTGGCTATAGCTGCTGCTGGCCAAAGAGCCCATGGTCCAAAAGACAATGGTCTTGACCTTTTCCCCGGCAAAAGTGACCATCAGGCTGATCAGGCTGCCGGCGAACATGGAAAAGATCACCCCCAGCAGGATGATGGTATTGGTGGATAAGGAATAATCCAGGCGGAAGGCCAGACTGAGGATGAGCAGCAGCGACAAAAAAGCAAAAAGGATGGCCATGGGCGTCACCGCGGACACGCCCCCCAGGGAGAGGCCGAAGCCAATCGCCAGCACCGCCCCTAAGGCCGCGCCGGAGCTGACCCCCAGGGTGGAGCCGTCGGCCAAAGGGTTCCTGAGCAGGCCCTGCATAGCGCCGCCGGCCAGGGACAGGCAGGCCCCCATCAACCCGGCCACCAGGGTGCGGGGCAGGCGCACCTGGACAATGACCCCGCTGTAATCCCCACCCTGGAACAGGGCGGCCCAAATCTCTTTCAGCGGCACATTGACGCTGCCCAAGCATAGGGAAAGCAGGCCCGCGCCAATAACGCCCAAGCTTAAAGCCAGATATTCAATTGGCCGCAGTGTTTCTTTGCTCATAGTCCCCGCTGGGGCGGGCCAGCCCCGGAACAAGGCCGGCGGCCCCTGGTTCCGGGAGCCGCCGCTCCTGATCAGCTATTTTCCGTAGACGAAATCATGCAAATCCTGGGCCGCGTCCTTGAGCCTGGGGCCGGGGCGGGTGATGCTGTCATTATCCGCGCAATAAATATGCCGGTTAACCACAGCCTCCAGGTTTTCCCAGCCCGGGCGGGAAATGATTTCCTCGTCCGGCCGGGGGCCCTCGCCAAAATACATGGTCACGGTGACGATATAGTCCGGATCCCGTTCCAGTACCTGTTCCTGGGAAATCTCCGCCCAGCCCTCGATATCGGCAAAGGCATTGGTCAGGCCCAGCATCCGGCAGATCTCATCCATAAAGGTGCCGCTGCCCCCGGTCCAAAGGCCCCATGCCAAAGGGGAGACTTCGAAATACACGGTTTGCCCCGCCCCTTCCCCAGACACGGTAACGGCGGCAAAAGTATCCTGCATCTCCTGTACCAGGGCTGTTGCTTCCGCATCCCGGCCCAGCAAGGTGCCGATCATGGCGATGCTGTCATAAACCTGGGCAATGGTGCTGGCCTGGCTCACCGCCAGGGTCAGGCCGGCCTTTTTCAGGCTGTCCAGCTGATCCTGGTTCTGATAAACCGGGCTGACCAGCACCAGATCCGGCTTCATGGCCACCAGCTCTTCCACATTGATCTCATTGCCGCTTTTCAGCTGGGGCAGGGCCTGGGCCGCTGCCGGATAATCGCAGTATTCGCCCCGGCCTACCAGGGTATCGCCAGCTCCCAGCGCATAGACGATCTCGCAATCTCCCGGGTTCAGGGCCACCACCGTGGCGGCAGGCGCCGGCAGGGAGAGGACTTCCCCGGACATATCCGTCACCTGGACGGAAGTATCCGCGGCCGGGGAAACGCCCGCACCCTGACCCTGGCCGGTCCCGCCAGCGCCGCAGGCGCTTAAGGCCAGGCTAACCAAAAGAATCAGCAGCGGCAGAAACACTTGTTTTTTCATCTTGATCACTCCTTGATCTGTTTCTCAGCCAATATCCGTATGGGCGTCAACAGGCCTTTCTTGGCAAAAGGGGATAAAAAAAGCTGCTCCCCCCTGGAAGCAGCGCCTAAAACACGCCTATCTACCCAATCCCAGAGGTTTACATGCCTATAGGTCTACCGGCTTAGCTTCATCCGCCGGGGCGCCTTCCCGCAAAAAGCAGTGGCCTTATGCCCCTTTGTCAGCATCACGGTTACTGGGATAGCCCGGAATTTGCATCCGTGTTCCCTGTTAAGCATGCTTATGATTCTGGCTTACTATATCACCAAAAGCGGGCCCTGTCAAGTAGGCCGAACCCCGGGCTGTGGCTGGCCCGGGCCGCCCAAGCCGGCGGCTCGGGTGCCGGGGCCTTTTGCTTACTTAAAGGTAAAGAGCGCCAAAAACTAAAAATTCTTTTGGTTTTGTACTTTATTCACAAAAACTGTGGCAATCTTTTTGGTTTACTTTACAAAAATTCTAATTTTTGTTACAATTATAAGAAATATTCGGGGTGACTGATATGGACGACACTGATCTGAAAATCCTGCGTTGTCTCAAAGAAAACTCCCGGCAGAACGCTACGACGATCGGGGAAAAAATCAATCTCTCCACTTCCGCGGTGATCGAGCGGATCAAGCGGCTGGAAAGCACCAAAGTCATCCAGCAATACACCGCTATTTTTGACCCCAAGCTGCTAGGCAAAGAATTGACCGCCTTTATTGAGGTACGTCTGGATCATCCCAAATACATTGACAGCTTCCGGGACATCGTGCGGCGTTTTGAGGGCATCAGCGAATGCCACTACATCACCGGCGATTTCGACTTCATGCTGAAGGTGGTGACCACCGGCAGCGATGGGCTTGAGCAGGCGCTTACATATATTAAAAGCATCGGCGGCATGTCCCTCACCCGTACCCTGGTGGTGCTTTCCACCGTCAAGAGCGAGACGGCGCACCTGATTTAAGTTAAAGGACGCCGGGGCAGCACCGGCCCTAACGAAAAACCGCCGCCCCTGACCGTGAGCTCGGCTATAGCTCAGCGGCCAGGGGCGGCGGTTTTTGCCCGTCAAGGGCAATGGAGGAAAGGGACCAGGATTGTCAGCATGGAGGCTTTGCCCTTTAAGCTTCGGCAGGGGCGGCCAGGGGGGCTTTCTCCTGGGCAGGCCGGAACAACAGGTAGAGGAAGACCAGGATGATCAGCAGGGCCACGGCGGCGCCGCTGCTGAAACCATGACCCGTGGCCAGCAGGCCGATTTGATAGATGCACAAGGAGACGGCATAGGCGAAAACGGTTTGATAGCCAATGGCGAACCAGGTCCATTTGGCATTATTCATTTCCCGCCTGATGGCGCCGATGGCCGCGAAGCAAGGGGCGCAGAGCAGGTTGAAGACCAGGAAGGAATAGGCGGACAGGACGGTAAAGCTGGCGGCCAAGCTGCCCCAGATCTCCGCTCCGTCCTCAG
The DNA here is from genome assembly GCA_036733985.1 of Bacillota bacterium. Classification (GTDB taxonomy): domain Bacteria; phylum Bacillota; class Dehalobacteriia; order UBA4068; family UBA4068; genus DAIMZM01. The sequence goes on along the minus strand of DAIMZM010000009.1, from coordinate 19,203 downwards.
CCACTTCCGCAAAGCCGTAGAGCACGCCGAAGGTGCCTACCACATTCTCCTTAGCCACCAGGCCGGTGATGGCAGCCACCGCCGCCTGCCAATCCCCCCAGCCTAAAGGAGCGAAGACCGGGGCGATGGCGGAGCCCGCCGCGGCCAGGAAGCCCTGGCTCAAATCTTCCACCAGGACGACCCTGCCCTCCGCCAGGCCGTAATTGGAAGCGAACCAGACAAAGATGGTGGAGAGCAGCACAATGGTGCCGGCTTTTTTAATGAAGGACCAGCCCCGCTCCCACATGCTGCGCAGCACATTGCCCAGGGAGGGCCAGTGATAAGCAGGCAGCTCCATAACAAAGGGGGCCGGATCCCCGGCAAACATGCGGGTCTTCTTGAGGATGACGCCGGAGACGATGATGGCGGCGATGCCCACGAAATAGGCGCTGGGCGCTACCCACCAGGCGCCGTTGAACAGGGCCCCGGCAATCAGGGCGATAATGGGCAGCTTGGCGCCGCAGGGGATAAAGGTGGTGGTTATAATGGTCATCTTGCGGTCCCGGTCATTCTCAATGGTGCGGGAAGCCATGATCCCGGGCACGCCGCAGCCGGTGCCGATCAGCATAGGAATGAAGGATTTGCCGGACAGGCCGAATTTGCGGAAGATCCGGTCCATGATAAAAGCGATCCGGGCCATATAGCCGCAGGCTTCCAGAAAAGCCAGGAAGGCGAAGAGCACGAACATCTGGGGCACAAAGCCCAGCACCGCGCCGACGCCGGCCACGATGCCCTCCAGGAGCAGGCCATGGAGCCAGGGGGATACGCCCTGAGCGGAGAGAAAAGCGTCCAGGGCCGGGGGGATGATGCTGCCGAACAGCTGGTCATTGGTCCAATCCGTCACCCAGGTTCCCACGGTGGTCACGGAGACATAGTAGACCAGGAACATCACCACGGCGAAGATGGGTAAGGCCAGGATGCGGTTGGTAACCACTTGGTCGATCTTATCGGAAACCGAAAGCCGGCCCTGGTTTTTCTTGCGGCAGCAGCCCTTGATAATAGAGGCGATGTATAAATACCGTTCATTGATGACGATGCTTTCCGCATCGTCGTCCATTTCCTGCTCACAGCTTTGGATATCCGCCTCGATATGGGACAGGAGCTGGCTGGGGAGCTGCAGCTGTTCCAGCACCTTCGGGTCCCGCTCAAAAATTTTAATGGCGAACCAGCGCTGCCGGGCCGGATCCAGCCGGCCCTCGGCGGCTTCCTCAATATGGGCCAGGGCATGCTCCATGCTGCCGGAAAATTTATGTAAAGGCGCGCTGGGGCGCTTTTCCTCAGCCAGGGCCACAGCGGCTTCTGCCGCGGCCTGGATACCCGCGCCCTTCAAAGCGGAGATTTCCAGCACCGGGCAATTCAATTCCCGGGCCAGCTGGCTGATATTGATCTTATCGCCGCTTTTTTGCACCACATCCATCATATTCACCGCCACCGCCACGGGTATGCCCAGCTCCAAAAGCTGGGTGGTCAGGTAAAGGTTGCGTTCCAGATTGGTGCCGTCCACAATATTCAGGATGGCGTCCGGCCGCTCCTGGATCAGGTAATTCCGGGCCACCACTTCTTCCAGGGTATAGGGGGACAGGGAATAGATGCCCGGCAAATCCATGATGGTCACGTCTTTGCGGCCTTTCAGCCTGCCCTCTTTTTTCTCCACTGTGACGCCGGGCCAGTTGCCCACAAACTGGTTGGAACCGGTCAGGGCGTTAAACAGGGTGGTTTTGCCGCTGTTCGGGTTTCCTGCCAGCGCGATTTTGATCGACATGTTATCCTCCTCCATAGCGTTTACTTCAGACAGGCCGCGTTAGAGATGACTAACCCACAGGCGCAAAACAACCCGGCCTGCCCGCCTTTATTGCACCGCGATCATTTCCGCGTCTGCTTTGCGCAAAGACAGCTCATAGCCGCGCACCGTCACTTCCACCGGGTCGCCCAGAGGCGCCACCTTGCGCACATAGATCTCCGTGCCCTTGGTAATGCCCATATCCATGATCCGGCGTTTAACAGGCCCCGTGCCGTTGACTTTGACCACGGAAACGGTCCGGCCGCATTTCACTTCCCTCAGCGTCGTCATATCCATACTCCTTTCCCCAGGCTCAGATCATGATCTTGCAAGCCATCTCGCAGCTGACCGCCACCCGGGAATCTTTAACGTTGACAATCACATTACCGGCATTGGCGCTGATCACGGTAATGGCGCCCCCCACCACAAAACCCAGGTTTTCCAGGAACTTCCGGGTCTCGGCTTTCCCGCCGATCTTCCTGATCAGGTTTTCTTCCCCAGGTATGGCCATTGTCAGCGGCATAGGACCCCTCCTCTCGGTTTCAACCAATAAGCCGGCGGTTCAAAGTTTGAGTTAGATTTGTCTAACCCTCTTTAGGTTAGCACAAGCTAACCTAAAAGTCAAGTGATTTACTTGGTTTTTTCTTCCGGACAGAACCTTTGCTTTCCGGAATTTTTTATGGTATCCTAATAACAGCTTCAGATTTGTTCTAACAGCTTCAATAGATTCAGGCCCTTGTTGAACCTGCCGGGAAGGAGGCTTTTGACATGAAAATACAGGAGTCTGCCGAAATGTATCTGGAAACCATCCTGGTTTTGGCGAAGCGCCAGGGCGCGGTCAGATCCATTGATATCGCCGGAGAGCTGAACTATAAGAAATCCAGCGTCAGCGTGGCCATGAAAAACCTGCGGGAAAACGGTTATATCCAGATGGATAACGACGGCTATATCCGGCTGACGGAAAAAGGCAAGGCCATTGCCGACACCATGTACGAACGCCATAACCTGCTTTCGGACTGCCTGATGCATCTGGGCGTGACCAGGGACATCGCCCTGGAGGACGCCTGCCGCATCGAGCATGTGATCAGCCGGGAAAGCTTCGAGGCCATTAAAAAGCATGTGCAAAAGGCCTGAACATGATTTATGAACGCATGCGGCAGGCGGTCTTTCTGGAAAGGCCCAACCGCTTTATCGCCAGGATTTGCCTGGGGGGCAGGGAAGAGATCTGCCATGTCAAAAACACCGGGCGCTGCCGGGAACTGCTGCTGCCGGGGGCCCGGATCATGGTGCAGGAAAATAAAAGCCCCGCCCGGAAAACCGGCTGGGACCTGATCGCGGTCTGGAAGGGGAAGCGGCTGATCAATATGGACGCGGCAGCGCCCAATCAGGTCTTCGCCGAATGGGCCAAGGCCAACTGGCCCGGCCTGACCCTGCTCAGACCGGAAACCGTGCACCTGGATTCCCGCTTTGATTTCTATCTGGAAGCAGCGGGCCGCCCAGCCTTTGTGGAAGTGAAGGGCGTGACCCTGGAGGAAGGGGGCGTGGCCCGCTTCCCCGACGCCCCCACGGAACGGGGGCTTAAGCATATCCGGGGCCTTACCGCCAGCAAGGCCCTGGGCTATGACGCCTACGCCGCATTCATCATCCAGATGGCTGATGTGGCTTACTTTGAGCCAAACTGGGCCACCCATGCCGCTTTCGGCCTGGCCTTGCAGGCGGCTGCCGCGGCAGGCGTGACCCTGCTGGCCTGGGACTGCGGGGTAACGGAAAACAGTATTTGCCTGAGGCAGCCGGTGGAAATCCGGCTTTAGTCCCGCTTATTCCCCATCCAGGGCATAGCGGTTCTTTCCCCGGCTCTTAGCCTGGTAGAGAGCCTGATCTGCCCTGCGGTACAAATCGAGGATGCCGCCGTTCCCTATAGAAAGGGCGGCGCCCACACTGATGCTGAGATCCAGCTCCTGCCCGCCGTCCTTGAGGACGCAGCGGGTCCCTTCCACCAACTGGCCGGCTTTATGCTCCAGGGCTGGCTGGCCGCCCACATCCTTGATCAGGACGGCGAATTCGTCGCCGCCCAGGCGGCAGAGCAAATCCGTAGCCCGGAAAACCTGCCGCAGCCGGCCGGCCACCTGCTGCAGGGCCTGGTCGCCCAGATAATGGCCCAGGGTGTCGTTGACCCGCTTAAAATCATCCACATCCAGAATCAGCAGGCCATGGCGGCCCCCGGCCCCAGGGCCCTGCAAATATTGCTCCGACTGGGCCAGGAAGGAGGCATGGTTCAGCAAGCCGGTCAGGGAATCGCTTTGGGCTTCATCCTGCAGCTTGCTGAGCATCCGCTTCTGGGCGTCGATATTGGAGATCTTGCCTACCATCCGGTAGGGAACCCCTTTGTTATCCCGCAAATAAACATATTCCAGGCGGCACCAGATCAGCTGCCCGTCCCGGTGGCGGAAGCGCAATTCCACCTGGCTATTGCTGTGGCCCCGGTGCATGGCCAGGCCAAAGGCCTGCCAGATCTGCCGGTCCTCCTCATAAATATAGGGATTGGGAAATTCGCCGAATCCGGAAAACCGGCTGATATTGGGTTCTCCGCCAAAGAGCTGGCGGAATTTTTTATTGAAGTGGACGGTATTGGCCAGGGGATCCCCTTCGAACAGGACATTATCGCTCATTTCCTCAACGCAGCGGTACATTTCCTCGCTGCGGCGAAGCTGCTCATGGGTCTGGGCCCGGCGGCGGGCCAGGCTCCGCTCAAAAATAAAGGTAAACAGGATTAGGAGCAAAAAAACGCCCAGGATCAGGACCATGGGCGGGGCCGTGCGGCCGTACAGAACCCGGGAACCGGCGTCCACCAGGGAGGAGGGCGCCACATTCACAATATACCAATCATTCATGCCCAGCTGAACAAAGGTGGCATAGCAATTGCCGGTGGGGCATTTGCCGTAGAGGGTCAGATTATTGTGGCCGGATAAATCCGTGCTTTCCTCAGCCAGCTTTTCCCCGCTGCGGGGCTGCCGGTCGGTGATGACCTGGAAAACATTTTTATCCCCGGTGATAAACGAATTTTTATCGCTGGAGCCGATCATCACCTCGCCTTTGCTGTCGCAGACAAAGGTGAAGACGCCATCCTCGTTATTCTCATTGATCATCTGGGACAGGGTATCCAGCTTCAGGACGCCCAGCGCCACGCCGCTGACCCTGCCGCCGGCCCAGACCGGCACGGATAAGATGATATGGGGCTCGTTCAGCAGCTGGCTCTGCTTCACCCTGGCCACAGATCTTTGCCCCAGCATGCTGTTCATATAATAGTCCGCTTTGCCGGTGGGGATGATGCGGCCATTATTGATCAGGGCCAGGCCGTCGCCGTCTGCCAGGCCCACATAGTAAAAGGCGTTGATCAGGGTGAAATCGCTCATGGTCTTCATCATATGTTCCCGATCCCCTGGTATTGCCGAACCGGATAAATGAGCGGCGCAGCCTTCCAACGCCATAAAGAACCCGTCCAGCTTGGCTTTGATGGCAGTACGGCGATCCGCCGCCGAATCCATCAGGGCAGTATAAGTCTGGGCCTCCACAGCTTTGACGGTAATGGACGCATACCACCACATGCCGGCCATTAAAGCCGTGATCAGCGTCAGGATAATGACCACCGCCGGGGATTTGCCCGGCGTTTTCCTTTTGCGTCTTTTCAGGGGTTGATCACCGTTTGCCATAGGACTTGCCTCGTGCTAGCCAGCCATCTCCTGATACATCTGCTCCAGCCGGGCCCGGATCCTTTCGGTATTTCCTTGATCAATATCCGGATCCTGATAACCCAGCCAGCCGCTGGCGATTTCACCCTTTTTGACAAAAAACAGCTGGGGCAGCACCACCCTTTTCAGGTCCGGGTCAAAATCCGCATCCTCCGGGCTCTGGGTCACCGTGTCCTGGGGCAGCCAAGGATCCAGCTTTTCCAGAAGCGCCTGATAAGGCTGGCCGTTATCCGTCCGTATTTCCTGCACATCATAATAATAGATATTGATTTCCCGGGCCTGGGCAAACTCAAACAGGGCCGGCAAAAGCTGGCGGCACCAGGGACAGCCGGGGCGGCCCAGATAAATAACGCCGCTGCCGCTTTCGAAAAAGCCCATCATTTCCTCATAATCCAGGATGACTATAGGATTATCTTCCGGGATCTCCACATAGTCATATTTGGGCTGGCCGTTCTCATCCACCTCATGATTCAGGATCTCATAGGCGGCCTTAAATTCCAGCGGGTCTTCGGCGCTCTGCTGCTTAAACACGGGCACTTGCCCGGCGCAGCCCCCCAGCAGCAAAACCGCGCACAGACATAACCCTATAGCGAAACGGGACATCTAACCTCCTCCTTCAAGCCAGTATTATCCAAACGGGCCCCGCCCGGAATGACCGGCGGCCGGCGCAGCCAGGGGCTGCTCTGATCCGCCATCTTTGAAAACGGTTTTATGTTTTGCCCCAGCCGCGTTGGCTGAGGATTTGCCTGGATTGCCGGAAGGAAAATCATTGGCCAATGGCGAAAAAAGCCGTATGAAAAAGCGATTGCTTCTGCTGCTCCTCCTGCCGGCCTTGCTCCTCAGCGCCTGCGCCATCGAGAATCTGGGCAGCATCGAAACGAATAATCAAGCCGGCCGGGTGCTGGTCATTATGGGCGAAGCAGGGGAAAGCCAGGCAGCCTGGGACACGGTTCAAGCCTTGTCCGCCAAGTATGGCCGCTACCTGCTTTACCGGACATTGGACGCGGCCACTCTGGCTGATCCGGCCCGCTACGCAACAGCTGTGGGCCAGGCGATCCGGGACACCGGGGCCCAGGCGGTGATCCTGGCCCCGGCCTATGCCGGAGCAGCCCAGGCCTGCGGGGAAACCGCGGCCCTGACCATTGCTCTTCAGCCCAGGGAGGCGGCGGCGCTGATCGCCGCTGAGGCGGATCTGGTGGTGGACGCGGATTATGCCGCTATCGGCGAAATGGCGGTGGAACAAGCCCTGGCCTATGGCGCGACTTCCCTGGTCTATTATGAACAGGGCGGTTTTGACTATAGCAGCGGCCTGCTGGCGCGCATGGAAGAGGCAGCCGGGGAACAGGGCCTGGACTTGATCCGGGAAACCCTGCCCGAGGCGGATTTAGACGCCGGGCTGGACGGCAGCCTGAACCGGCTAATGGCAAAGAGCCGTGCTGAAAAGGCTACTGCCCCGGCGGCGCCGGCTGAGGCGGATGAAAGCTGCGGCCCATCCTGGGGCGCGCAAGGGATCCCCGCGCTGTTCAGCGACGACCCTGCCGCTGAGGAAGCGCTGCTGGCCGCGGCCTTGCGCCATGGCTGCATTTGCCTGCCCTTGCCCAGCCTGACGCCTTATGGCGCTTTTAGCCGGGTTTTTGGCATTGACCAGCCGGCTGATCTGCATCAGGGCCTCAGCGAATACCTGCGGCAGGTGAACCTGGAAATCGTGGCCAACTTGCGGCGGCCCTGGAACTTTGCCGCCTGGCGGCGGCCCCTGGACAGTCTGGAACTCCTGGCCGCCGCGGAATACGCTTTTCTCTGGCTGAAAGAAGGCGGCAGCGCGGATTTCCGCCAATGCCTGACCAACGCCAATGCCAAGGCCATTTCCACTTATAACGACGGGGACGGCGCCTATGACAACTATTGGCTGCATCTGATCAGCATCCGGGAATACGGTGAAAGCGGCTGCGGCTAAAAAAACAGGGTTTGCCAACCGGCTTTATTTAAAATATTTATCAAAAACAGCGCCGGCAGCATCGTCGGCAGCCTGCACCATCTCCCGGTAATGGTCGAGGAAATCCCGGCCCTCAGGGGTAATGGCGGAGCCGTGGGCGCCGTTACGGGCAATCAGCTGGACGCCGAATTCTTCTTCAGTCAGGCGCAGCACCCGCCAGGCTTTGCTGTAGGCCATGCCCAATTCCTTGGCCGCCCGGTTCAGGGAACCATATTCATCAATACCGCTAAGCAGCATATCAATACCTTTGCCGAAACCATGGCCCTCAAAATCGCCGTCCACCCGCAAAGTCACTCTGGTTTTATAGGTCACATTACCCTTTGCTCCGGTTAAGCCCACTGCGCTACCCCCTTTATCTGCTCCCCAATGGATCCGCCGCTGCATCTGTACTTTATTTATAATTCTAATTCATCTTTATTCAGAAAAACCCTTTTATGCATTACAATTCTTTATTTTATTCAAATCTGTGCCGGGAAAAGGCCAGGGCGGAGCCATAGCTCCGCCCTGTTTTTCGGGGTTCGTCCGCTTAATGGCCCAGCAATTCCTCCACCGCGGCGGAAGCGGCCACCGCGCCGTCGGCGGCAGCCGTCACCACCTGGCGCAAAGGGGTATCCCGGCAGTCGCCCACCGCATAGATCCGGGGCACGCTGCTGCGGAGATGCCGGTCCGTGACCACCTGGCCGGAAGGGGTCAGCGTCACCACGCCTTCCAGGAACTGAGTCTCCGGGCTGATGCCCACAGCCACAAAGAGCCCGGTAACGGCCAGGGGCCGCTCCAAATCCGTAACCACATCCCGCACCAGCAGTTCTTCCAGTTTGCCTTCGCCCCGCAATTCTTTGACCACCCGGTTCATCAGCAAATTGATGTTAGAGGTGGCTTCGGCTTTATCCTGGAGCACCCGGCTGCCCCGGAAGCGGTCCCGGCGGTGGATGATGTAGACCTGATTGGCATAATTGGCCAGCACCAGACCATCGGTTAAAGCCGTGTCGCCGCCGCCCACCACCGCCACGTTCTTGCCCCGGTACAGGGCGCCGTCGCAGGTGGCGCAATAGCTGACGCCCCGGCCGGTCAACTCATTTTCCCGGGCAACGCCCAGCTTGCGGGGGGTAGCGCCGGTGGCCACGATCACTGCCCTGGCTTCCAGCTCGCCCTGGCCGGTGATCAGCAGATGGGGCTCATTGCCCCGGCCCGGCTTCAGCTTTTCCACCGGCTGATAGGAAATCTCCGCGCCGGCGGCTTCCGCCTGGGCCATAGCGGCGGCCAGCAGATCCGCGCCATTGACGCCCTGGGGAAAGCCGGGATAATTCTCCAGCTTGAGAATGGAGGCGGCCTGGCCCCCGGGCAGCATTTGCTCGAATACCCGGGTCTTCATACCGCCCCGGGCGCTGTATAAAGCGGCGGTCAGCCCGGCAATGCCGCAGCCCACCACCGCGATATCGATCATGCCAGCCCCGCCAGCTTCATGATGGCGGGTTTGGGGATCACACCGACGGATTGATCGATGATCTGGCCGTCCTTGAACACCATCAGGGTGGGGATGGTCATGACCTCGAAGCGCTCCGCCAGCTCCGGCTGCTCGTCAATATTGATTTTACCTACCTTTAGCCGGTCTTTAGCCTCCTCGGCGATCTGATCCACCAGGGGGGACAGCATCCGGCAGGGACCGCACCAGCTGGCCCAAAAATCCACCAGCACCGTGCCTTTTGCCTGTATGACTTCGGGCGTAAAGTTTTCTTTGGTAATCGTAACCACGGACATCCTTCGTACCTCCTCGTTATTGAATCTTTGTTCATCGCCTGCCGGGGAAACCGTTATCCTCAGCGGCCTGGCTTTATTATGTCCCAGGCCCGGCTAAATATCAGGCTGCCTTCCTGCTCAGGGCTTAATCCTATCTTAAATGATATGATACCATTATTTATCATAAAAAGGAAGGGGCAGTTTTTTGCGTTGCTAATAGCCGGGGTATTTGTTATACTATGAGATGAGCAAGACTGACTGTGCGGCAAACCCAGGGCCTGAGGCAGGCTTGACGCAAAGGGAGGATATGGCTATGTACGATATCGTAACGCTGGTCAGCTGGGGCTTGATCATCCTGGTCGTCCTGCTGCAGTTCTTTCTGGCGCTGCGGCCCTTTTTCCTCTGGGGGTTGATACCGCCCCTGCTCTTTGCCGGGCTGTGGCTGTATTTCGGCAACGGCTCAGGCAATATCCCCATCCTGGATCTGCCCCTAAACCAGACCGCCATGGATTTCTATTCCCAGGTGGGCCAGCTGGGGCTGTTGATCAGCCTGATTATTTTCGTTTTCTGCCGCCTGCTGCTGCTGGCCCGGGAAAGAGCCAGGAAAAAGCGGCGGGAACAGCGGCTGGCTGCCAAGCGGGAGCGGGAGCTAAGGGCTAAGATCATGTCCGGCCTGCAGGACGGCTATGCTGAGCATACCGGGGAATTCCCCGCCCCGGACACAACCGCCAAATAGCCCAGGCGGCCCCGGGCCTGGAGCAGGCCCCCTGCCTCATCATTTGATCAAATACTGAGAAGCGGAATTATTTTCTTATGCAATTGTTGGCTGCTCATGATTTATCCCTCCATTTCGTGGAGCGGGAATTGTTCAATAACCTGGCTTTTTCCGTGGAAAACGGGGCCCATATCGGCTTGACCGGCGCCAACGGCTGCGGCAAAACCACCCTTTTCCGCATCATCGCCGGGGAAATGGCCCCCACTACCGGGCAAATCATCCGCAGCCGGGAAACCCGGCTGGCTTATATGGCCCAATTTCTCCCCGCTGAGGAAGGCGACACCCTGAGCCAGGCTGTGCTGAGGGTTTTCTCGTCTCTGCTGGAAATGGAAGCCCGGCTGGAGCAGATCAACCAAGGGCTGGAACAGGCCCCAGGCGAATCCCTCTCTCAATTGCTGGATGAACAGCACCGCCTGCAGGAGCGCTATGCCGAGGCCGGCGGCTACACCTACCGGGGCCGCCTCCGCTCCACCCTGCTGTCCCTGGGCTTTAGCGAAGCGGATCTGGACTTGCCTGTCAGCGCCCTGTCCGGCGGGCAGCGGAGCAAAGCCGCTCTGGCCAAGGTGCTGCTGGCCGACGCCAATTTGCTGCTGCTGGACGAGCCCACCAATCATTTGGATATCGAGAGCATCGAATGGCTGGAAGCCTATCTGAACAGCCTGAAAACCGCTTTTATCGTCATTTCCCATGACCGCTGGTTCCTGGATAAGGTCACCACTGAGACCTGGGCCATGCATCATCAGCGCCTGACCTGCTACCGGGGGAATTATACCGCCCATCTGGAAAAGCGGGACAATGAGGAGGAAGCGGCCCGCCGCCTTTACCTGAACCAGCAGCGGGAGATCCGCCGCATCCAGAGCATTATTGCCCAGCAAAAACGTTTCAACCAGGCCCGGAACTATGTGACCATTGCCAGCAAGCAAAAGCAGCTGGAACGGATCCAGGCAGAGATGACAGCCCCGGAGCAGGCGGAGCGCACCCTGAATTTCCGCTTCAATATCCCCACCCCCGGCGGCAACGATGTGCTGGAACTCCATAACGTGGCCAAAAGCTTTGGCAACAAAACCCTGTTCCGCCAGGCAAATATGCGGATCCGCAAAGGGGAACGGGTCTTCCTGCTGGGGCCCAACGGCTGCGGCAAATCCACCCTCTGCAAAATCATCATCGGCCGGGAGCAGCCGGATCAGGGCATGGTACGGCCGGGCATCAATATTCATACCGCCTATTACGATCAGCTCCATGACCAGCTGAACGGCAGCGAAAGCATCCTGCGGCATTTCACCGACGCCTACCCCCGCCTGAGTCAGACCGAGATCCGCACCATGCTGGGGAGCTTCCTCTTTTCCGGCGAGGCGGTGGACAAAGCCATCCGCGATTTGTCCGGCGGGGAAAAAGCTCGCTTGACCCTGATGGAACTGATGCTGGCCCCGGCCAATTTCCTGCTGCTGGACGAGCCCACCAATCATCTGGATATCGAAAGCTGCGAGGCTATTGAAGAAGCCCTGCTCCAATACCCCGGCACCATGCTGATCATTTCCCATGACCGCTATCTGGTGAACCGGCTGGCTGACCGGATTTATTATATGACGCCGGAGGGACTCCGGGAAAGCCTGGGGAATTATGACGATTGGCTGGAAAATCAGGCCAAAGCCATTCCTGTCAACCAAGCGGCGGAAGATGCCGCTGAAAGCAATAACGCCGGCGATTACCGCCGCCGCAAAGAGAGCCAGGCTGAGCTCCGCCGGCAGCAAAAGCGCCGGGAAAAGCTGGAACAGGAGCTGAGCCGCTTGGAGCAGGCCCTGGACCAGGTAGAGGCGGATCTGAACGACCCGGCCAACGCCTCTGATTATCAGCAGCTGATGGCCTTACAGCAGCAAAAGGAAGCCTTGGAGGCGGAGATGCTGGCCGCCCTGGAAGCCCAGGAAGCTTTTGAATTGGAAAACGGGCTTTAAACCAATCTAAGACCCTTCTTTTCTTACAAGAAAAGAAGCAAAAGAACTTTTAATAGAGCAGCGTGTAAGCCGGGCGTAGAATCCTACTATAATTTAAAATTTTCTTGGTTCTTCTTTTATAAAAGAAGAACGGTTTTAAACTCTTTAAGATTATAATGGTTTTAAGCTTTTAAAATTAATTAAATTCAGGAGGTAATCGCCATGCCATTGGTTCCAATGAAAGGGCTGCTGGACAAGGCCCGGGCGGGCCGCTATGCGGTAGGCGCCTTCAACTGCAACAATATGGAGATCATCCAGGCGATCATTGCCGCTGCCGAAGCGGAGCAATCCCCGGTGATCGTCCAGGCTTCCCAGGGGGCCATCAAATACGCGGGCATTGACTACATCGTAGCCATGACCCGGCTGGCCGCGGAAAGCAGCCGCATCCCCGTGGCTCTGCACCTGGATCATGGCACCAGCTATGAGCAGGCCAGGCTCTGCATCGACCGGGGTTTCAGCTCGGTGATGGTAGATGGCAGCAAGCTATCCGTCGCGGACAACATCGCCCTGGTCAACAAGGTGCTGGCGGACGCCCGGCCTTTGGGGATCACGGTTGAAGGCGAGCTGGGCAAGATTACCGGCACGGAGGATGATATCTTTGTCAGCGACAAGGAATCCATGTACACGGAGCCGGAAGAGGCCCGATACTTTGTAGCGCAAACCGGGGTGGACGCCCTGGCCGTGGCCATCGGCACGGCCCACGGCCAATATAAAGGCGTACCCAAGCTGGATCTGGAGCGGCTGGAAGCCATTTATCAGCTGGTGGATACCCCCATCGTGCTCCATGGCAGCTCCGGCGTACCGGACGAGGCGATCCGGGCCGCCATTGCCCGGGGCGTGGCCAAGGTGAATATCGATACCAATATCCGGGAAGCGTTTATGGCCGCGGCCAAAGCGGTGATCACCAAGAACCCGGATGAGCTGGATCCCCGGAAGATGCTGGGCCCGGCCAGGGAAGCGGCAACCGCCATCATCCGCCAAAAGATCCAGGTCTTCGGCAGCAGCGGCCAAGCCTGATCCCGGTTCTCAGCAACGCCTTATATGAAAAAGCGCCTGCTGTGACCAGCAGGCGCTTTTAGCCGTCCAGGCTCAACCCGCGCCGTAAAGCAACGGCGCATTTTCTTCTAAGCCGAGGGTTTCCGGAACCACCGGCTGAGGCGGCTTTTCTTCTAAGCCGGGCGTTTCCGGTACCACCAGATAACGATAGAGCCGCATCACGCCCACAAAGGCCTGTTCCCGGGTGAGGGGCAAATCCGTCAGGGGTAGAACCGGCTGCTGCAGGGCCAGGCCCGCCGCCAGCCCGATGGCGCCCCAGGCAGCCAAACCAGCCTCATACCAGACCGCGGTATCGGCCAGGGCAGCCAGGTTCTGGCCCGGGTCGTAAACGCCGCTTTTGCCCGCCAAGGCCAGCAAACGGCTGAGCAGCAGGGCGGCGGTTTCCCGGCTCAGGGGTTCATCCGGGCCAAAACTGCCGTCAGGCCTGCCGTTGACCAGGCCCAGGGCCTGGGCGATCAGGATATCTTCCTGCCGGGTATCCCGGAACACAGCGTGATCGATGCTCAGCCCCCGGCTGGCCAGCAGTTCCCGGCGGCTCTGGCCGAAGACCTGCTCGCAAATATCCAGCAGCAGGCTGCAGAATTCCCCCCGGGTCATCTCCTGCTGATAGCTGCCCTGGCCGGCCAGGGGGATCAGGCCGGCGCTGATGGCCATGGCCACCTCGCCGGCGGCCCAATCGCTGGGTTCCCCAAGGAGCTGGGCTTGCTCGTCATAGGCGGGCAGCTCATTGAGCCGCACCCCATAACAGAAGGGGGGCGAAACCGCGTCCAGGGCCATTTCCACCACGCCGGTGCTGTAATTGTAGGAATGGATCACATAGCCGTAGCCGCTGTAAATGCCCCAATGGCTGATGGCGGCTTTGCCGTAACCGAAGAAAACGATATCCCCCAGCTGCAAATCTTCGGCTTTCTCAATGGTCTGGCCCTGGCCGGCCAGTTTGGCGCTGCTGACCCGGAGACCGAAATCAATGCCCAGCTGATCGTATATGTACCAGGTGAAACCGCCGCAATCAAAGGCGTTGGGCCCGGCGGCGCTCCAGGCATAGGGATAGCCCAAATATTTCTCCGCTTCCAGCACGATATCCTCGCCGCTGACGCCATGGGCCGGGGCCGCGTCCAGGGCCAGAAACAGGGCCAGGCAGAGCAGGATGGCCAGGATGATCCTGAGGGGCCGCTTATTTAGTTTTGCTAAAATAATCAAATAGCACACTCCAAATCTTTGATTTTCCCACCGCTCCCTCATCTTAAGCGCAGACAGGCAATGGAAAACCAGGCCATACAGCCTCTTTTGCTCAAGCAAAGGGAGCGGATAAAAGGCTTCATGGTCGCTGCGCCGGATTTTGGCTGTCAGCCGGAAAAAAACTGGAGCAATTATACACCAATGCCTTAATAATTGCAACCTTTTCCTACTAACGGTTGAGCAGCGCAGCTAAAGATCATCACAGAATGTTCAGATCATCTAAGCGTGGCGGCAAAATGGCTGATGACGGCCTCAGCCAAACATGGTATAATGTGTGGTATATTTAGACGTATGAGCAGATGGCGGTATCTATGCCTGTAGCGGAGGAGCCTTGTCAGGCGTGTGTTTTTCCCCGGCCCGGGGGGCAAAAAAACCTGTTGCGCCTGATCTTATACTACCATATCGTGGAAAAGAAATTAGGGGAAACGGGGGCGCTAGAGATGTCCGGCCCGGAGATTTCAGGAAAACTTCAGCTGCTGATCATTGGCGGCGGCGCGATCGGCTGTTCTTTGGCCGGGCGCTTGGCAGCCCAGGGCCGGGAGGTCAGACTGGTGGTGCGGGATCCGGCCCAGGCCGCGCTGATCAATGAACAAGGCCTGGCCGTCACGGGCCGGCTGGGGGAAAAGCAGGTGGCGGTGCCCACCCTGGCCGGCCTGGAAGCCCTGGAGGGGCCGGTGGATTTCGCCCTGATCACCACCAAGGCCTATGATCTGCCCAACGCGGCCCAAAGGCTGCTGCCTTGGCTGCATGGGCAATCCCTGGTCTGCGCTTTGCAAAACGGCGTCTGCGGCCAAACCCTGGCGGAGATCGTGGGCCAGGCCCGGGCCGTGGATACGGTGGTCACCTGGGGCGCTACCCGGCAGGGGCCGGGAGAGGTGGAAATCACCGCCGGAGGGGAATTGCTGTTAGGCATGGCGGCGGGCCCTGCCCCGCCCCGCCTGGAACAGCTGCGGCAGCTGCTGGAAGCCGCCTTCCCCACGCGCATCATGCCGGATCTGTTCAGCCATAAGCTCTCCAAGCTGCTGGTGAATTGCTGCATGACCGCTATCGGCGCCTTAAGCGGGGAAAAACTGGGCCGCTCCCTCCGGCGGCGGGAGGCCCGCGCCGTCTTCCTCCGCATCATCCGGGAGGGTCTGGCCGTGGCCCAGGCTCTGGGCGTCCCCGTGGCCCCTTTCGGCGGCCGGGTGGATTACTACCGCCTGCTGCAACGCCCCAAATGGCAGCAGCAGCTGCTGGTGCGGCTGGTGGGCTGGAAATTCCGCGATCTGACCAGCTCCAGCTTGCAGTCCCTGCGCCGGGGCCAGCCCACGGAAGTGGATTATCTCAATGGCTGGATTGTGGCTCAGGGCCAGGCGCTGGGAGTACCCACGCCAATCAACAGCCGCATTGTGGCCATGGTGCATGAACTGGAACAGGGCCAAAGGCAGAGTTGCCCTGGTAACTTGCGGGAATTGAACCAATATCCTGGTTAATTTGCAACAATAGGCGTGAAACCGGGGTTAACTTGACAAAATAGCCTTATAATTATAAAATATAAAGGTTGAAGACGGTTTGTGACAAGCATCCCGGATATTTTTTAAATTGCCGGGCCAAAGTTTTGTCCCGGCCCGGTTTGTCCTGCGCCGATCCCGATGATAAAAAAGCGGCCCAAAGGGGGCCAAAAACCATAGAGAAGGGAAAAGCCTATGTATGAGAAAGTAGACGCCAATCTGAATTTTGTGCAGCGGGAAAAGGAGATCGGCAAGTTCTGGAAAGAGCGGCGGATCTTTGAGAAAAGCATGGAACTGCGCCAGGGCGCGCCGGTGTTCACTTTTTACGACGGCCCGCCTACGGCCAACGGCAAGCCCCATATCGGCCATGTGCTGACCAGGGCCATCAAGGACATCATCCCCCGCTATAAAACCATGAAAGGTTTTGACGTGCCCCGGAAAGCCGGCTGGGATACCCATGGCCTGCCGGTGGAGCTGGAAGTGGAGCGGAAGCTGAAAATCAATGGCAAAGACCAGATCGAAAGCTACGGCCTGGCCCCGTTCATTGAGGAATGCAAGAAAAGCGTCTGGGAATACCTGTCCCTCTGGGAGCAATTCTCCGAGGAGGTGGGCTTCTGGGCGGATATGAAAAACCCCTATGTGACCTATCACAACGACTATATCGAATCGGTCTGGTGGTCGCTGAAACAGATTTGGGAAAAGGGCCTGCTCTACAAGGGCTTTAAAATCGTGCCTTATTGCCCCCGCTGCGGCACGCCTCTGTCCAGCCATGAGGTGGCTTTAGGCTATAAGGATGTACGGGAGCGCTCCGCTGTGGTGCGCTTCAAGGTCAAAGGGGAGGACGCCTATATCCTGGCCTGGACCACCACCCCCTGGACCCTCCCTTCCAACGTGGCCCTGTGCGTGGGCCCGGATTATGAATACGTGAAGGTGAAATCCGGCGGTTATATCTATTACCTGGCCAAGGAGCTCTGCCAAACCATCCTGGGCGAGGATTATCAGATCCTGGAAACCTATACCGGCCGGGATCTGGAATACAAGGAATACGAGCCCTTATGGGACTTTGCCCAGCCGAAGGAAAGGGCCTGGTATGTAACCTGCGATGATTATGTGACCCTCTCCGACGGCACCGGCGTGGTGCATATCGCCCCGGCTTTCGGCGAGGACGACGCCCGCCTGGGCCGGCAATACGGTTTGCCTTTTGTGCAGCTGGTGGACAGCAAGGGCTGCATGACCCAAGAGACCCTGTGGCCCGGGGTTTTCTGCAAGGAAGCGGACAAACCCATTCTCGTCGATCTGGAGAAGCGGGGCCTGCTTTTCTCCGCCCCCAGCTTCGAGCATAGCTATCCCTTCTGCTGGCGCTGCGATACCTCCCTGATCTATTATGCCCGGGAATCCTGGTTCATCAAGGTGACCGGGGTCAAGGAGCAGCTGATCGCCAATAACCAGACCATCAACTGGATCCCGCCCAATATCGGCAAGGGCCGCTTTGGCGACTGGCTGGAAAATATCCAGGATTGGGCCATCAGCCGGGACCGTTATTGGGGCACGCCTTTACCCATCTGGGAATGCCCCGCCGGCCACCGCCACGCCATCGGCAGCATTGACGAGCTGAAAGCCCTGTCCCCAAACTGTCCGGCAGATATTGAGCTGCACCGGCCCTATATCGACGATGTGACCATTGTCTGCCCGGAATGCGGCCAGGAAATGCGCCGGGTGCCGGAAGTCATCGATTGCTGGTACGATTCCGGGGCTATGCCCTTTGCCCAGCATCATTATCCCTTTGAGAACCAGGACATCTTCCGGCAGCAGTTCCCGGCGGATTTCATTTCCGAAGCCGTGGATCAGACCCGGGGCTGGTTCTATTCCCTCCATGCCATTTCCACCCTGATCTTTGACCAGAGCTGCTATAAGAACGTGATCGTCATGGGCCTGGTTCAGGATGAGAACGGGCAGAAAATGTCCAAATCCAAGGGCAACGCGGTGGATCCCTTCCAAGCCCTGTCCCAATACGGCGCGGACGCCATCCGCTGGTATTTCTACAATAATTCCGCGCCCTGGCTGCCCAACCGCTTCCATGGCAAAGCGGTGATCGAAGGCCAGCGCAAATTCATGTCCACCCTCTGGAATTCCTATGCCTTCTATGTGCTGTACGCCAATATCGACCGATTCGATCCCAGCCAGCATCAGCCGGATCCGGCCCGGCTGACCGTGATGGACCGCTGGCTCCTATCCAAACTGAATACCATGGTCAAGCTGGTGGACGAGCATCTGGCCAATTACCGCATCACCGAATCCACCCGGGTGCTGGAAGATTTTGTGGATCAGCTTTCCAACTGGTATGTGCGCCGCTGCCGGGAACGCTTCTGGGTGACGGACCTGACCCCGGACAAGATCGCCGCTTACCAGACCCTGTACACCGCTTTGGTCACCACGGCCCAGGCTGCCGCGCCCATGATCCCCTTCATGGCCGAGAGTATTTACCAAAACCTGGTCTGCAACCTGGATCCCGCCGCGCCGGAAAGCGTGCATCTCACCGATTACCCCATCGCTGACGAAAGCCTGATCAATCCCGGGCTGGAAGCGGATATGGCCCAATTGCTGCTGGCCGTGGCCCTGGGCCGGGCCGGGCGGAACGCGGCCAATATCAAGAACCGCCAGCCCCTGGCCCGCATGTTCATCCAGGCCGAGACCCCCTTGGACAGCCTGTACTGCACGATCATCAAAGATGAGCTGAATGTAAAGTCCCTGGAATTCCTGGCGGACGCCGGCGACTATATCGCCTATACCATCAAGCCCCAGCTCAAGGTGATGGGCGCGAAGTTCGGGCCCCGGCTGAATGAAATCCGCGGCGCCATTGCCAGCCTGGACGGCACCCAAGCCAAAAAGGAGCTGGACGCTAAGGGCCGCCTGATGCTGGACACCCCCTCCGGCCCGGTGGAACTGACTGCCGAGGATTTGCTGATCGAGACCGCCGCCGTGGACGGCTTTATCACCCAGATCGACAAAGGCATGGCAGTGGTGCTGGATACGGCCCTCACCCCTGAGCTGATCGAGGAAGGCTTTGTCAAGGAAATCATCAATAAGCTGCAGACCATGCGGAAGGACGCGGGCTTCCAGGTCACGGACCGCATCCATGTGACTATGGCCGGCAATGATAAGCTGGCGGCTATCCTGAACCGCAACCGCCAGGCCGTGGCCCAGGTGACCCTGGCCGCATCCATCGCCGTTGCCGAGCCGGCAGGCTTTGTCAAGGAATGGGATGTGAACGGGGAAAAGGCTGCTTTCGGCGTGCGGAAGGCGGAGTAAAGCCGGCTAATTTACTTTTGGGCGGGGCTAGTTGTGTTGTACTTT
>DAIMZM010000008.1:0-39971 GCA_036733985.1 Bacillota bacterium | reverse complement strand
CCCAATGATTTGGTATTTTATTTTGGTTAACATCTTTATTTATCCTTTATTGGTTCGCCTTGGTTCCCGTTATCGCCGATTGAATTTTGATACCATTGTTGACCTGGCTGAAGCGCGGTATTCCAACAGTGGGCGCATGACTGTATTACTGGCTGTCTGGCAGGTCGCCTGGGGCATTATCTCTACCGCCATTTGCTTTTTTGGCGGCGCTTTGGTCATACAGACGGTTTTCGGCATCAATATGTGGGTGGCGATCGCCATTACCGGCGTCGTGACCGTCTTTTATTGCATCATGGGCGGGCTTAAGGGTGTTGTCTTCACCGATACCATCCAGTGGCTGATCATCCTCTTCGGCACCGCTTCCCTCGTGCCTGCCGTATTTGCCAAATACGGCAGCTTTTCCGCCTTTTTCAGCGCCTTGCTGGGCAGCGACGGGTATACGGTTGCGGCCAATTCCAATCTGTGGCCCGGCTTCACCGACCTGTTCTCTTTGCCCAGCTTTGCCGGGGTCACCGCCTTGGTTTTGGTGGCCATGGGCCTGGCCGGTTCTTTGTGGATCCCCATCGACCTGAGCTTTATGCAGCGCATGCTGGCTGCTGAAACGCCTAAGGATGGCCGTAAGGCCGGGTTGGGGTTCCTGGTGATCGTTACGCTGTGGGCCTGCATCATGGTGGGTATGGGCTGCTTCAGCGCACAGCTGTTTCCCGGGCTTCAGAACACGGATACGGCGATATTGCTGATCGCTAATGCAGCTATGCCAGGCATTGGCATGGCGATTTTTGTTTCCGCCATCGCCGCGGCCGTCATGAGTACGGTTTCTTCTTATTTGAACGCGGGCGCCGCCATTATTACCAAAAACATCTATAAGCGTTTTATCAGAAAAGACGCCACGGATGAGCAGATGATCAAAATGTGCCGCATCATGATCCCGATTATCGCGGTTGCGGCTTTATGCTTCGCGCCCATGGTCCGTAATAACGGCGTGTTCGGCACGGCAATTACCGCCCAGATGGTCTTATGCGCTTCCGTCAGCCCGGTGATCCTGCTGAGCACCTATTGGAAACGCATCACCGAGCCGGCGGCGTTCTGGGGCTGCCTGATCAGCGGCATCGTTACCCTGGCCATCGTCATGGCGGCCGGCGGCGGCAACGCCGTGTTTTACGGCGCCGGTTTCTGGGGCATTCCCGCCATCTTTATCGGCCTGGCGGTGGGCTTCATCATCTATATCGGCATCAGCCTGCTCACCCCCTACGACGAGAGCAAAATCGGCCCCGAATTCCTGGCAATATTCAATAGCAAGAGAACGATTGAGAAAGTAAAACCAACCGACCTGTATGTGATCGGCGCCGCGATCCTTTTGCTGATCATTGCCATTATCGCCAAGTCCAAGGCGGCCGTGCTGGTCTCCTGGCCGCCCCTGAGCGGTATCGGCGCTACGCTGGTGGACGCTTTCTTCTGGGTTGTCGCTATCAGCATCACGGTTATCAGCGTCTATATCCTGGTGCGGACGGTCAAATGGGTCAAAGAGCTGAAAAAAGCCACTGAGGATAAAGCGGAATAATTTCCGCCCTGCAGCATAACGGCATGGAGCGCATACGTTTCGTATGCGCTCCTTTCTTTTTGCCGCGTCCAGGGCTTTACGTTTGCCGGCTCAAGTTTGCGGCGCCGCGGGCCTGTTCTTGACGCTCCGCTGAGCTTGTGTTATACTAAACACAAAATTCCTAATTTTATGAAGACTGACAGCCGTTGATTTGTCCCATAGAAGCTAAATTCCTGGTAACGGAAGGGACATATATGGACAACGCGATCAATGCTCAGACGCCTCAGGAGCTGTCTGGCAATGGTAATTTGCTGATGTCGGTGGAGGGTCTGTGCGTACGGTTTCACACAGCGGAGGGCGTGCATAACGCGGTTCGTGACGTCTCTTTTACCCTGCGTCGGGGCGAGACCCTGGGCGTGGTGGGAGAGTCCGGCAGCGGCAAAAGCGTCACCGCCCTTTCTATTATGGGGCTTATTCCGGACCCGCCGGGACGCATTACCGCCGGCCGCATCATGTTCGACGGCCGGGACCTGCTGGCCCTGGCGCCCGGCGAGATCAATCATATCCGGGGCAATGAGATCGCCATGATTTTCCAGGAGCCCATGACCTCCCTGAACCCCATCCACACTTGCGGGCGGCAGATCATGGAGCCGCTGCTGCTGCATAAGGGCTACAACAAACGGGACGCGGAGCAGCGGGCTCTGGAACTGATGCAGATGGTGGGCATCCCCCTGCCTGAGCAGCGGCTCAAGGAATATCCCCATCAGTTGTCCGGCGGTATGCGCCAGCGGATCATGATCGCGATGGCCCTGGCCTGCCGGCCCAAGCTGCTCATCGCCGACGAGCCCACCACAGCCCTGGATGTGACCATTCAGGCGCAAATATTGGAACTGATGAAGGATCTGCGCCAGGAAATAGACGCTTCCATCATCATGATTACCCACGACCTGGGCGTGATCGCGGAGATGTGCCACCTGGTGGTGGTGATGTATAATGGCCAGGTGGTGGAGACAAGCCCCCTGGCCGGGCTGTTCCACCAGCCCTGCCACCCCTATTCGGAGGGTCTGCTCAATTCCATCCCCACCATCAGTAGGGAGAAAAAGCGCCTGTTCTCCATTGAGGGCACAGTGCCTAACCCCTTTGAGCGGATGGAGGGCTGCAGCTTCGCTCCCCGCTGCCGCTATGCCACCGACCAGTGCCGCAGGGCCTGCCCCGAGCTGCGGGAGGTGGGAGCGGAACGGGCGGTGCGCTGCTGGAACTGGCAGGATGTGGGCGGCAAGCTATCAGCGGAGGACAGCGATGGATAAACATGAACATACTGCCGCCGCCGGGCGGGATCAGGATATCCTGTTGCAAGCCAGAGGGATCAAAAAGTATTTTCCCTCCCAGTCCAGCAGCATTTTTAAGCGTCAATACATCAAAGCGGTGGATGACGTCAGCTTTGACGTGCGCCGGGGAGAGACCCTGGGCTTAGTGGGCGAGTCAGGCTGCGGCAAATCCACCCTGGGACGCACCATCATCTACCTCTACCAGCCCACCGCCGGGCAGATCGTCATGGACGGTCAGGACCTGGGCCAGCTAAAGGCTGGTGAGATGAAGGCCTTTCGCCAGAAAATGCAGTTCATCTTTCAGGACCCCTCCGCCAGCCTCAACCCCCGCCGCACGATCCGCTCCATCCTTATGGAGCCCTTCCGCATCCATCAGGTGGGAGATAAACAGCAGCGTGAGCAGCGCATCCGCTTTCTCCTGGATAAAGTGGGACTGAGCGAATACCATTTGTCCCGCTATCCTCATGAGCTGTCCGGCGGACAGAAGCAGCGGGTGGGCGTGGCACGGGCCCTGGCCCTCAACCCGGAGCTGGTCATCTGCGACGAGGCGGTTTCCGCCCTGGACGTCAGCATCCAGGCCCAGGTCATTAATTTGCTGGAGGACCTGCAGCAGGAATTCGGCCTTACCTACTTATTTATCTCCCATAACCTGGGCGTCATCCATCATATCTCAGACCGGGTGGCCGTGATGTACCTGGGACAAATGGTGGAGCTGGGCAGCCATGACGCCATCTATGACCGCACCCTGCACCCCTATTCCCAGGCCCTGATCTCCGCCATTCCCGACGCGGACCCGGATCAGCGCCGCCAGCGTATCCTGCTCACCGGCGACGTGCCTTCCCCGGCTAATCCGCCCTCCGGCTGCCGCTTCCACACCCGCTGTCCCTACGCGGAGGCGGTCTGCAGCCGGGAGACCCCCGCCTTCACGGAAGCGGAGCCTGATCATTTTGTGGCCTGCCACCGTTTTTCTGCCCGAACTTAATTATTCTGGCCTTTTAATAATATCTTAAAAGAAAAGAAGGGAGAAAACAAATGAAAAAGACCTGGTTGCTCATAATGGTACTCATGCTGTCCCTGGTAGCCCTGGCTGCCTGCGGCGGCGGGGGGACCGCGCCCGTTGAGGAAGCCCCCGCCGAGGAAGCGCCTGCCGAGGGCGCTGCCGCTGAGGAAAGCACCCTGATTATCGCGGTGGACCCGGACTACGAGACCTTTGACCCGTCCCTGGCTTACGAGGTGTACGCCAATATGATCACCCATGCCACCTATGACACCCTGGTACAATATGTGGGCGGCGACGTGGAAAATCTCCAGCCCGGCGGAGCCGAAAGCTATGACATCTCCGAAGACGGCCTGGTCTATACCTTCAAGCTTCATGAAGGCATGGTCTTCTCCTCCGGCAACCCGGTCACTGCTGGCGACTGGAAATGGAGCATCGAGCGCTCCAAGGGCCTGGGCGGCAACGGCGCTTTCATGACCGACGGCATCGCCTCTGTGGAAGCCCCGGACGACCTGACCCTGGTCATCACCCTGAGCGAGACCGACCCCTCCTTCCTGACCAAGCTGACCTACTGCCTGTTCGCCGCCATTGACAAGACCGTGGCGGAAGCCAACGGCGCTACGCAGGATCCGGCCACCGATACGGCGAAGACCTGGTTTGACGCCAACTCCGCCGGCTCCGGCCCCTATGTGCTGGAATCCTACACCCCCAAAGTTGAGCTGGTGCTGGCTAAGAATGAGAATTACTGGGGCGAGGCTCCCGCTTATGACAAAGTCATCGTGAAAAACGTGGCTGAGTATGCCTCCCAGGTGATGATGGTCCAGGCCGGCGATATTGACGTGGCGCTGAACGTCGATGCCGAGCAGGCCAAACAGCTGGCTTCTGCCGAAGGCGTGCAGGTGGTGGATTATCAATCCCTGGTCATCAGCTTCCTTATCATGAACTGCGATCCCGCCTATGGCCCCATCGCTGACCCGCTGGTACAGAAAGCGATCCGTCTGGCCGTGGATTATCAGGGCATCCAGGCCATGGCCGGGGAAGGCACGATTACCCCCCTGGCTCCCTTCGCGGTGGGCCTGTTCGGCTCGGTGGCGCCCATTGATCCTGCCACCGTCACGGATATCGAGGCTGCCAAAGCCCTGATGGCCCAGGCCGGCTACGCGGACGGCTTCACCGTTGATTTCTACGTGCCCACCTCCACCGTACAGAGCGTGGAGCTGCTGCTCTTGGCCCAAAAGGTTCAGAATGACCTGAACCAGATCGGCATCACCACCAATATTATCCCCGAGGACATCATGGTCTCCCTGGAGACCTACCGCAACGGCCAGCAAAATATCGGCCTGTGGTATTGGAGCCCGGACTATCCGGACAACAGCTCCAACCTGGCCTTCCTGCCCGGCCAGAGCGTGGGTCTGCGCGCCAACTGGCAGGCGGAGATGAATCAGGAGCTGGCTGACCTGGGCGCTCAGGCCGCCACCGAGTCCGACCCCTACGCCCGGGCCGAACTGTTGGCTCAGATCCAGCGGATCATGGGCGAGGATTCGCCTTTCGTCGTGCTGTGCCAGTTCAAAGGCCAGTTCGCCGCCCGCTCTACGCTGACCGCCGCCGAGTACAACGACCGTTATCAGCTGGACCTGCGCACCATCGGTAAATAGCGGCACGGAGACCCGCTGGGTTATGCCTCGCCGCAGAGCATTGCTTCGGGCCGGGGAAGCTGGTCTTCTCCGGCCCCGGCAGGACAGGGGCGAGCCCTTCGCGCCCACCCTTGTCCTGTTGGGAGGGATATTATGAACACACTGAAATACGTCGGCCGCCGCGTCTTCCTGCTATTTTTCCTCATGATCGGTATTTCGCTGATGGTGTTCCTCATCGCCAACACCGTACCCAGCGACCCGGTGGTAGCCAACCTCAGTTCCCGTAACCTGAACAACGAGGAAATGGTGGCCGCCTATAAGGCGAAATGGGGACTGGACCAGCCGCTGCACAAGCAATACCTGATCTACCTGGGCAATCTGCTCCAGGGCGATATGGGTATGTCCATCCGCACTTCCCGTCCGGTCCTGGACGATTTGCTGCTTTATTTCCCCGCCACCGTTGAGCTGGCTGTTTTCGGCATCATCTTCGCGGTATTTTTCGGCATGCTCTTCGGGGTCATCTCAGCCATCAAACGCAACAGCCTGGCCGACCAGCTGCTGAGAGGGGTATCGGTGTTCGGCGTATCGGTGCCCAGTTTCTGGCTGGCCCTGGTCCTGCTGTTCATCTTTTATTTGAACCTGGGCTGGGCGCCGGGCCCGGGACGGCTGTCCGCCTATGCCACGGTGCCGGTGGGCGGCACCGGCCTCTATCTGCTGGATGCGGTGGTGAGAGGCGACTGGGCCCTCTTCAGCGACGCCTTCAAACATCTGCTGCTGCCCGGTATGTGCTTAGGCCTGTTCTCGATGGGGCTGATTACCCGTACCACCCGTTCCTCCCTGCTGGAGGTACTGTCCGCCGACTATATCCGCACCGCCCGTTCCAAGGGCCTGGTGGAAAAGGCGGTCATCCTCAGACACGCCCTGGGCAACGCCCTGATTCCGGTGATCACCGTTATTGGCGTGGGCTTCGGCAATCTGCTAGGCGGCATGGTGCTGGTGGAATCCGTGTTCGCCTGGCCCGGCATCGGCCAGTATGCCTTTAAGGCGGCGCAAAATCTGGATTTTCCCGCCATTGTCGGCGTGTCGCTGCTGATCGCCTTGAACTATGTGGTGATCAACCTCATCATCGACCTGATCTACGGCGTATTAGACCCCCGGGTGAGGTATAAATAAATGAAAATAGTTCTGCGCTTGATGAAAAACAACAACCTTTTTACCATCGGCGTGTGCATCTGCTCCATCTGGATCGTCGTGGCCCTCCTGGCTGATGTGCTGGCGCCCTACGATCCCCTCTACGTGGATGTGCTGGCCCGCTTTCAGCCGCCTTCCGCCCAGCATTGGCTGGGTACGGATACCCTGGGCCGGGACGTGCTCAGCCGGGTGCTGGTGGGCTCCCGGATCTCCATCGGGGCCGGCCTGCTCACCATCTTACTGGCCGCCTGCGTGGGCAGCATCTACGGCGGCATTGCCGGCTATGCCGGCGGCCTGGTGGACGAGGCGATGATGCGCTGTTCGGAGCTGGTCCAGTCCTTCCCCACCATCATCCTGGCGCTGGTGCTCTGCGCCGCCCTGGGCGGCAGCCTGTACAACACCCTGCTGGCCATGGTCATTGTCTGGTGGCCCAATTACGCCCGTGTCATGCGCTCCATGGTGCTCCAGGTAAAATCCAACGAATACGTGGAAGCCTCCCGCTCCCTGGGCGCCTCCCGCTTCCGCATCTTCTTCCGGGAAATACTGCCCAACAGCATCGGCTCTATCGTGGTCCTGGCCACCGTGGATTTCGGCAATGCCATCCTGCTCTTTGCCGGCTTGTCCTATCTGGGCATGGGCTCTCCGCCTCCCACCCCGGAATGGGGCTACATGGTCAGCGAGGGCACCACCAATTTTTACTACTGGTGGATCGCCACCTTCCCCGGCCTGGGCATCCTCACCATGTCCATGGGCGCGAATTTTATCGGCGACGGCGTACGTGATTTTCTTGACCCCAAACTGCGTAAGGAAGTTTAAACATTGCCCATGGAGGACTATATGCAACGGCCGCAAGCCACAATCCTGATGGATAACGGAGCAAAAATAGTCATCGAGCTCTACCCGGAGCAGGCGCCGAATACAGTAAACAGCTTTATCTGGCTGGCCCGCCGGGGTTGCTACGACAATTACGCCATCCAGCGCATCGTTCCAGGCTGGGTGGCGGATATGAGCTATACCGCCTTTGGCCGGGAGGACTGCAAATATCTTATTCCCAACGAGTCCCGGTGCCAGGGCGTGGACAATACCCTGCCCATGGATGTGGGCTCAGTGGGTATGGGCGGCTATGCCATAGATGAGATATCCGGCGGAGAATTTTTCTTCCCCCTGGCCTACAGCAAAAAACTGGACGGCCGTTATCCCGCCTTCGGCCTGGTCAGATCCGGGCTGGAAGAGGTTATGCGCTGGGAGAGGGTGGAGCTGGTCCCTGTGGAGCCGGCTCCCGGCCTGAAATTTGAGATCAATCGTCCTGTTCAGCCCCTAATCATCCGTTCCGTGCAAATCGAGACCTGGGGCGTCAACTATGACGAGCCGGGGCGTCTGCGCGGCCATGAGCTGCCCTATTATTGGCGTCAGCCGTAAACGTGACAGCTAACGCTGTATCGTCCTCCTATAATGGCGGTACAAAGACATCATTCCCCGCATCGCCGGGCCGCCTGGATCACCGGTTTTAACCAGCTGGTTCTTGATCCGGACGACCCGCTTAATGAAGGGTTCCTGATCTAGCGGCATAACCTTTTTGGTTCGTAAGCAAAGGGAGCATCCACGCGGTTTGGGTAGCGCTGGGATGCTCCCGGTTTTTTTGGGGATAAGGTATTGCCGCCGGCAGTTTGCTGCAAAGGCCGTACCGGGTTCCAATTTTCCATTGTTTAAGAGATATAATAAATAGTATAAAGAAACACGGCGTTTTAGTAATATGATAATAGGGGGTTATGCGTATGGAACCCATTGATCTTGATCATGTCAGCGCGGCGCTGATGAAAAAGGGCTACGCGGTCAGTGTTTTTGACGATAAGGAGTCGGCTGCCGTTTACCTGGATAACAGCATTGACGGGCGCCGGGTGGGCCTGGGCGATTCGCTAACCCTGGAAGCCCTGGCGATCTATGAGCGGCTGGTTTTACATAATCAGGTGTTCGAGCCCAGCGAAGCCCATCGCGGCCAGGTGGGGCCGGGGCAATTGCGGGATTTTCAGGAAGCTGCCCTGGAAACCGTGGATACGGAGATCTTTCTCGCTTCGGTGAATGGCATAGCGGCCAGCGGCGAATTGGTGAATATTGACCGCCGGGGCAACCGGGTGGCAGGCACCTTGTTCGGCCATGAGAAGGTGTATATCGTTGCGGGCGTCAATAAAATTGCGCCCACGCTGGAGGACGCCATCTGGCGCGCCCGCAATATAGCGGCGCCGCAGAACGCCAGGCGCCTGGGCTATCGGACGCCCTGCGCCGCCACAGGGGACAAATGTTATGACTGCAACCATGCTCAGCGCATCTGCTGCGGCCTGGTGGTGCATTTACAGAAGATGTGCGGTTTTGCTATGGAGATCGTGCTGATCAAGGAGAGCCTGGGGCTGTAGCGGAAAGCGTCTTCCATACAAGCCGCCCGCAGCTTCAGGTTCAAGTGAAGGTTGCTCCTGCGGAGTTAACCGCAGGAAGCCGTCCCAAATGTTCTGTAAACCTCTGCTGTGGTGTAG
This sequence comes from Bacillota bacterium, assembly GCA_036733985.1. GTDB lineage: Bacteria > Bacillota > Dehalobacteriia > UBA4068 > UBA4068 > DAIMZM01. The sequence goes on along the minus strand of DAIMZM010000008.1, from coordinate 30,753 downwards.
AATAGAAGCACCATAGCGGAGGTTTATATTATGATCAGAAAGCATCGCGGTGCGGAAGAAAATGAGCGCCGGGCAAAAATTCGGGAGCCGCTGCCCCGGTAACACTATCGGAGCTGGATATCAAGGGTGAACAGGCGGCTGCGCCGCCCTTGACCTCCTGTTGGTGATAGCGGCTTTCAGCTTTCTTTGGCTTCCGCCTGGGTCTTGCCTGGGACGTTCCAGAAAATCTGTTTACCGGTTTCCGGTGATGCCCGGTAGTAGTCTATCAAAGGCGCGGAAATGGATAACCTGCGAAATATTCGCAGAAATTGGCGATATATACGGAGTAAATATCAATCTCCAACGCGCTTTCCGAATATAACAAGCGGGTAGAGCGGGTATGGATGACGAGCTGGACGAAATGGCCAATACCTATAAAGACGCTTTGGCCGCTACCGCCCAGTGATCTTGCCCTTGAAGCAGCCCCGCCGTATTTCTCCCTTGCGTATGGCGGGGCTGCTCCGCGCAAATACCCAGTGACAATTCAAATAAACTGGGATAGAGAAGGAGACGTTTATGTTTGCGTTGCTGAAAAAGATATATGTGCCCACAGCCGTTCTAGCCTGGGCGATATACTATATGATTGACGTTGCGGATGCAGGCGCGAAAGCCATCGCATTGATCAAACCGGTATTCATTTTTTTAGTCGTGCTTTATCTCGCCATCGTGATCCGGGAATACCGTGCCCTGAAAGCCGCCCTGCCCGCAGAGGACAGTCCGCCGCCTGCCGCTACCGCCGAACAGAAAAAGCTGGGCCGGGAAAATTGGCTTCGCGTCGGCGTCTGCTTCCTGGCCACCGTAGTTTATTTGGCGGTCATCAACCATATCGGCTTTATTGTTTCCACCGTGATTTATTTATTCGGGTTATTCTGGTATCTGAAAGCCAAAAACAGGGTTGCCATTTTAGTGGCCGCCGTGGCGCTGGCCGTGGCTATGTATATGGTCTTTGATTATTTCCTGGGCGTACCTTTGCCTAAGGGTTTCTTGATCTAGGAGGTAAGAATATAATGGAAACTTTCATTTCCGGCTTTTCAGTCGTCTTGCAGCCGCACTATCTAATGTTTATGCTGGCCGGCGTGACCTTTGGGCTGGTGCTGGGTTTTTTGCCGGGCATGAACGGCGGCATGGGCATCGCGCTGATGCTGCCCTTTACCTATGCGATGGATCCCTTGACCGCTTTGGTGTTACTGATGTCGATTTATAGCGGCTCCCTGTTCGGCGGCACGGTCACCGCGATCATGATCAATATCCCAGGCACGCCCGGCAGTCTTTGCGCGGTACTGGATGGTTATCCCATGACGTTAAAAGGCGAATCCAACCGGGCCATGGGTTTGGCTTTGGCCAGATCCGTGACGGGCGGTCTCTTAGGCAGCCTCTGCCTTCTGCTGATTTGCGAGCCCCTGGCAAACTTTGCCCTGCGTTTCGGGCCCGCCGAAATGTTCATGGTGGTGGTGTTCGGCCTCAGCGTAGTCGGCAGCCTGTCCGATGATATCGTCAAAAGCCTGTTCGCCGGCGCTGCCGGCGTGCTTTTGGGTACGGTGGGGATCAGCACTACCGGCGCTATCCGCGGCGCAATGGGGTCTGTTTATTTGATGGACGGCTTTCCCCTGGTGCCCGCTCTCATCGGCCTGGTGGCGCTCCCCGAGCTGTATAACCAGATCAAACAGCGTAAGCAATATGTGGCGGAATACTCCGCTAAAGAAAAAGCCATCGTGGGTATTGTCAAAGGCGTGGCGGAGGGTTTCAGACATATTCTCCGCATGATCTGGTGCGCCGCGCTGGGCATCATTGTCGGTATTATGCCCGCAGCCGGCGCTTCCGTAGCCGCCCTCCTGGCCTATAACCAATCCAAAAACTTCTCCCGCCATCCGGAAAAGTATGGGACCGGTATCCCGGAGGGCGTCGTGAGCTGCGAAACCGCCGACAATGCCTCGGAAGGCGGCGCTCTGGCAACCATGTTCGTGCTGGGCATCCCCGGCAGTACCGCTACGGCAATCATGCTGGGTGGCCTGATCATCCAGGGCTGGACGCCCGGCCCCCGGCTGTTTCTGGATAATCAGGATATCATCTACACCGCTTTTTCCTCCCTGTTCGTGCAGCAGATCGTTATGGTACTCCTGGGAACGGTACTGTGCTGCCTCGGCGCCCGCCTTATCCGGATACCGGTGCGCTATTTGGTGCCCTGCATCATGGTTTTTGCCATCGTAGGCGCTTTTGCCAGCCGCAACGCCATCTTTGACGCCGGCCTGATGATCATGTTCAGCGCGCTGGGCTTCCTGATGAAAAAGAATAATTTTCCCATTGTACCGGTGATCTTAGGCATCCTCCTGGGCCCCATCGCCGACGCGGAATTGTTGCGAGTCCTGCAGGCCTATGATAACTTCTGGCAGATATTCGCCGAACCCATCGTCGTCGTGTTGTTCGTAATCAGCTTGGCCTGTATCTTATTACCGGTCATTATGAAAAAACGCCGTCAGAAACAAGGCGTGGAACCGCAATAACTGTTTCGGCCGCAAACCATACCGGCGAGCCGGGTCTGCCCGGCTCGCTTTCTTTCGCCAAGGAGGTTTTTTATGAGTGTTACGTTTAGCTATCACGGGGCCATGTGCGTAGAGATCGTCCGCGGCGACGGCTTCCGTATCCTGGTGGATCCTTATATCGACGGAAACGGCCTTACCAACACCGCCAGCGCCGATTATCAGGATGTGGACTTGATCTTAACCACGCATCATGCTTTCGATCACTTGGGCGACGCGGCCAAGATCATGCAGGGCGCCTCTGCGGAATTGCTATCCGCCAGCGATGTATGGCTGCAATTGAAGAAGCAATATCCGGAAATGTCGGATCGGCTGAAAAAGACCATTTACGGCGATGAGAAGCGCTACGGTTCCACTGTCGTCCGCACAGTCCGGGCTTTTCATGTGTCCCGCAGCGAGGTGGCGGGCGTCCCGGTATACGGCACGCCCCTGGGTTTCGTTATTCAAGTGGAACCGGGCGTAACCTATTATCATACCGGTGATACCTGCCTGTATTCCGATATGAAGCTGCTGCGGGAGCTGTATCATCCGGAGTTGATGTGCGTGGGCATTTCCCGCATCCAGGCGGACAGCTCCTGCGAGATGACACCCCGGGAGGCTGCTATAGCAGTAGCCTGGGTAGGCGCCCAGGTGGTAATCCCCACCCATTATGCCCCCGGCTCGCGGGCATTGGCGGAATTCACGGGCCACTTGGCGTCTTTTGCGCCGGATACGGTAATAAAAGCTGCTGTGGACCGTTGTTTCGTATACGAGCCAGCCAGAATCTATGACAATTAAGGATTCCACGCCAAGGCGCGGTGTGGAAGAGGAGTAGCTGCCGGTGGAAAATTTGCTGCTGACAATGGGCGTGGCCGCTGTCTTTGGATTGGTGTTCCTGAAGCTGCACATTCCCGGGGGAATGGTGATCGGAGCCATCATCGGCACCGTGCTGCTGAACCTGGTCCTGGGTCTGGCTTATATGCCCGTGTTCTGCAAGGTGCTGGCCCAAGCCTGCTCCGGGGCTTTTATCGCTTGTTCGGTGCATAAAGAAGAGCTGAAAGGGCTGAAATCCTATGTGAAGCAAGCCGTCTGGCTGATCGCCGGTTATGCGCTGATGTTTCTGATCATCGGCACGGTGCTGTACCGTTTTACGTCTCTGGATAAACTCACCTCCTACATGAGCGTAGTCCCCGGCGGTCTGAGCGACGTGTCTGTCATTGCCGAGGATCTGGGTGCCAATATGGCGGTGGTGATCATCCTGCAATTTATCCGGCTGCTGGTTGGCCTGCTGATCTATCCTTTCCTGATCGTGCTGCTGACCAAGGGCGAACAGCAGCCCGTAGCGGAAGAGCATCCGCCCGCCCAACAAACGGACAAACAAGCCGTGGCGCTGATCAAAACATTTGCCCTGGCGCTGGGCTGCGGCGTTTTGGGCTGGATCAGCGGCATCCCCGCAGGCACGCTGCTTTTTTCCCTGGTTTCGGTGTCAATATGGAATCTGCTCACCGGCCACGCCTATATGTCGCTGAACCTGCGCAGGGGCACCCAGGCGCTGGCGGGTGCTTATATCGGCTGCAGCATCTCCCGGGATGATATCATGCTGCTTCAGGATTTGGATGTGCTGATCGTGGTGATTATCATCACCCTATATTTGATTTGCTGCCTGCTGCTGGCTTTCAGCCTGCATAAATGGGGAGGCATGACTTTGCGCATGGCCATGCTGTCAACCACCCCGGCGGGAGCCGGCGACGTTTCTCTGCTGGCAATGGATATGCATGTTTCAGCCTCCGTAGTGGCTGCTTTCCAGATTATCCGCCTGCTGGTTACCGCCAGCCTGTTCCCGCAATTGCTGATCCTGCTGCTGAAGCTAAATTTTCCTTTTATCGTAAAATAAGGCCAAGTTACTATCCATACCGAAGCCGTATGCGTATTATGGGGAGTCCTGATGGACAACAGGAACATCATCCAGGCCCGCTGTCCATTAGCCCTGCCCAGCCCAGCCAGGGCCATACCGATAAAAACAGGGCCGCCCCGCGGGGCGGCCCTGTTTTTATCGGTATGGCTGGAATGGCGTTTTTTGTACAGCGTTGATCCGCTACGAACGTGGCGCGGGCTTTTTGCCGCTCTTATAAAGCACCCAGCCGGCGATAGTGGTCAGCAGCGTGCCGATGATCAGGACCCAGAGCGGGAAGCCGCTGCCGGCGTCTTTAAAGAGGAAGAAGACGCAGGCGGCGATGCCCAGCTCCGTCAAGACCACGCACAGGGTGATGCCGAATTTGCCGCCGGGGATCCGGTAAGGCCTGGGCGTATCAGGATCGCTGAGGCGGAGCTTCAAGGCGGCGGGGAACATGAACAGATAGGAGAGGATGAAGATCAGCGTGGCAAAGGAGAAGATGGTCCAGAAGATATCGTTGGCGTCGCCGCTCAAGGCAAAGTTCAGGATGATCAGCAGCGAAGAAACCGTACCGTAAATATAATACAGATTATCCGCGGTGCCGTATTTTTGATTGCGGTGCGCCAGGAATTTCGAGCGCTCGTTCAGCTTGGCGGCCATAAAAGATTCATTGGCCCCCAAAGACCAGGTGATCATATTGGAAACCAGGGTCAGCAGGGTGGCCACCATGGTGACATAGAACACCGGCGTGGCCGCGGGCCCGAAGACCCGGCAAAGCTCCTGAAGCGCGTAGAAAAAGCCGTCCACCGTATCCACCTGAGCCGCGGGTACGGCGGCCAGGATGCCGAAAGTGCCGAAGATAAATAAAGCCGCGATAATGACGCCGGCCAGTATGGTCACCCGGGGAATGGTTTTCCCCGGCTCCTTGATCTTGTCGCCGATGGCGCCGATCAGCTCAAACCCAAGGAAATTATAGACGATAACAGCGATATATTGCGTCGTATTGTCAAAGGTGGGAATAAAACTCTCCAAGGCGAAGTCATTGGCCAGGCCGAACTTAATGCCGTAAATAATACCCATAATTCCGAACAAAAGCATTACGGCCACCTTAAGTAAGGCGGCGACAGCCGACGCAGTCACGCTGATCTCGATGCCCCGGACGCCGATCCAGACCATCAGCCAGCACATGACCACCGCCAGGACGGCCAGCACCCACATATCCGCCGCGGGGGCAAAAGCATAGGAGAACCAGGTGGCGAAAGCCACGAATACCGCGGGCATCCAGAAGCCCACGTTAATCCAGTAATACCAGCCTACGAGCACGCCGGCTTTTTCGCCGAAGGCATGCATGACCCAGCCGCTGATGCCGCCGTCTTCCGGGTATGCCGCGCCCAGCTCCGCGCTGATCAGGCCATAGGGAATAAAGAAAATGACCGCGGTGATGATCCAGATGGTGATGGAGGAAATGCCGATGATGGCCGGGGAAACGAACGAGTCAAGCACCAGGATGCTGCAGATTGTAAACAGGACGCTTTTGACCAGGCTGATCTTTTTCTCTTCCATAAATAATATCCCTCCTCAAATAGCTGAGAAAACAGAAACCGTGCTGCTCCCCTGTTTTCCGTTTACGCGAAACTTACCCCTAGTCATCCCCCCTTTAGGCCCTGGACAGGGCCGGGCGCTCTTTGGAGCGCCCCTGCCCCGGCTGTTGGCCGGTGCCTGCTTTGCCATTACAGAAGATTTTTCTCCGCCATAAAGCGTTCCAGCTGTTCTTTTGCCGCCTGTTTTTCAGCCTCGGAGCCCTCCCGCTGGTATCTGGTAAAGTACACCAGCAGGCCCCGCATGGCGGTGAGCCGATTGCCCGCCTGCTCAAAGGCAATGGAGATAGTGCTGTCCAACACCTCGTCAGTGACTTCCTCGCCCCTGGTTGCCGGCAGGCAGTGCAGGAATTTCGCGCCCAGGGCGCATTTGCCCATCATTTCCCGGCTGACCTGATACTTAGGCATAAAGATGCGCTGGCGCTGTTCCGGCGAAAGCTCGGCTTCGTACAGGCCGTACCAGACGTCGGTATAGATGAAATCCGCTCCGGAGAGCGCCGCTTCCTCATCATCCGTGACCAGCCAGGCGCCGCCGGATTCCCGGCAGTTGGCCGCCAGGATCGCCTGATGCCCCGGGTTGAGCTGATAACCCTCCGGGCCATAGTGGACAAAGCGCATGCCCAGCCTGGTGCAGATCGAGCCCAGGGAAAAGCAGACCTGGGTGGCATCGCCCACGAAAACCACCTTGCATTCCTCCAGGCTTTTGCCGGCCGGCAGGTTTTCCATGATCGTGATCAGATCCGCGATCTCCTGGGTCGGGTGGTTGTAGTCGCTCATGGCATTAAGGACGGGAATGGTGCTGACCCGGGCCAGTTCCTCCAGGGATTGGTGCTCGATGACCCGCGCCATCACGATATCCACCAGCCGGGACAGGACTTTGCCCGTATCGCCGATGGTTTCATTACCGCCCAGCTGGATCATGCCGGGTCCCAGATACTGGGCGTGGCCGCCCAACTGCTCCATGGCTGTCTCAAAGGAAACCCGGGTGCGGGTGCTGGACTGCTGAAAAATCATGCCCAGGGTCTTATGCCGCATCAGCGAGGGATAATAACCGGCCCTGATACAGTCCTTGAGCTTCAGGGAAAGATTTATGATGTCCAGAAGCTCCTGCTTGCTAAAGTCGTTGGTATCAATAAAATGTCTCAGTTCCGCCATTGCCAAACCTCCCGAGCCTATTTATTTGCACTGCTGCTGCGTGATGCAGTGAATGTTCCCGCCGCCGTAAACGATCTCCCGGGAATTGACGGGAACCACCTTGTAGTCTGGGAAAATTGCCTGGATCTGCTCCACGGCCAGCCGGTCGTATTCATCGCCGTACTGGGGGAGGATGATGCCGCCGTTAATAATCAGGAAGTTCAGGTAAGAGGCGATGCACACATCCCCCTCCACTCTGGGCAGCGCGCCCTCAACCAGGTCGATGGTAAAATCGCCCTGTATCTTGACCAGCTCCTTCGTCATGGTCAGCTTATGCACCTTGAGCTTCCTGCCCTTTGCGTCGGTGGCCTGGGAGAGGGTCTGGTAAGCATCCTGGCAGGTTTCATAAAAGGGGTTGTCCGGATCTTCCGTCCAGATGCAAATGACCTCCCCGGGACGGGCAAAGCAAGCCACGTCGTCCACATGGCCGTTGGTTTCGTCAGGGTCGATGCCATGCTTGATCCAGATGATTTTTTCCAGGTTCAGGTATTGCTTCAGCTGTTCCTCGATTTCTTCCTTGCTCATATGGGGATTCCGCCCTTCGCTGAGCAGGCACATCTCAGTGGTTAGCAGCGTGCCTTCCCCATCCACATGGATAGAGCCGCCCTCAAGAACAAAACCGGGGGTGCGGTAAGTGTCGATATTCTCGATTTCACAAATCTTCTGCGCCAGCGCGTTATCCTTATCCCAGGGAAAGTAAAGGCCGTCCACCAGGCCGCCCCAAGCATTAAAATCCCAGTCCACGCCGCGAACCGCGCCCTGGTCATTGGTGATAAAGGTCGGGCCGCAGTCCCGCATCCAGGCGTCGTCATTGGAGACTTCCACAACGCGGATTTCCGGCGGGAGAACAGCGCGGCAATTGGCATACTGCTGCTGGGAAACACACATGGTTACCGGTGCGAAGGCGCTGATAGCCTTTGCCACATCGGCAAAAGCTTTCTGGGCGGGCTTGCCGCCATCCCGCCAAACATCCGGGCGTTCCGGCCAGATCATCCAGACCTGTTTCTGGGGTTCGAATTCGCCGGGCATCCGGAAGCCGTCCCGCTTCGGTGTGCTGTCAATCCTTCTTGCCATAACGACACATCCTTTCTTTGGCATGCTGCTATTGCGGTCTTACTTTGCATCCCTGCTAGTATAATTAAGCTATCCCATGAACCGGCCCGGCCGTTAACACGTAGGTAACGTTCCGGATCCTTGCCGCGGAATCAATAGTACGTCTATATTAAGTACAATGTAAAGATATTATGCATTTATACAGCTGTTCTGAGCTTTGGCCAGCCATTTATCCTGGCAACTCCATACTATTACCTGGAAATCCGTCTGTCAAGATTTGGCCGGCAACATGAAACAGTGATAAAAAAATTGAAGCTTGTTACTTTTTAGGTAACAGGCTTCAATGCCCTTGCTTCACAGACTGCCGCTCTCCGTTCGCTGGGGGCTGGCATTGACGGTGAGCCTGCGGTAGATCAGCGTTTCCATAATGGCGATCATGCCGCAGCGGGAGGTCACGTCGATCCCTTCGAAGTCGATTTCATCAGCGAAAACATAGAAGTTCAGGTCGCTCATGTTTTGGATGATATTGTTGTCCGCCCGGGTAAAGGAGATGATCGTCGGGGTGGCGATGGCGAATATCCTTTCTATATGATGGATAATGCTCCTGTTATTGCCCGTATACGACAGGATCAGCAGCACATCGTCGCGCTTGACCCGGCGCAGCAGGGAGGAAAGCTCATATTCATCCAGGGGAATCTCCACGTTGTAGCCCAGGGTGATCAGCAGCCGGGAAAAATACCGCGCCACCTCTCTGCTCAGGCCCTCCGCCAGGATATAAATATGGGGATAGCGGCCCATGATCTTATGAAAAGCCTCGATTTTCTCATCAGTGATGACTTTTACCGCCTCGACCACGTTTTTCAGATAGCTGTCCCGGTAATTATCATCATAGACGATGCTGGGTATATGTATCTTGCGCGCTTCCCGTTCGGTTTTCCGGAGCGCTTCCATGAACTGGCCATAGCCCTCGTAGCCAAGCTTTTTGACAAAACGGAACAAAGTCGTGGTGGAGACATAGGTCTCTTTCGCCAGCTCCCTGATGCTCATATCCTTGACCCGGTGGATGTTTTTAACAACAAAGTTGAGGATATTCCGCTCAGTCTGCGACAGCTTTGAGGCATTGACGCTAGTCTGTGTGTAAAAGTCCATAACCTCTCCTTATTTAAAAGCCTGGATACGCGGCGCTTCAAGGACTATTTTAATGGCATTATATCCATTTGAGGAAGGCTTGTCAATCAGCGCGCCGCCGCCCGCCAGTGCCGGATTTCCGCTAAAAACACCTGTCCGTAGCGGCTGGCCTTAATCTCGCCCACGCCGGTTATCCGCAGGAATTCCGCCATGCTTTTGGGCTGCCTGACGGCCATATCCGTGAGAGTGGCATTGGAAAAAATAATGTAGGCGGGGACGTTTTCTTCTTGCGCCAGCCGGGTGCGCAAGGCTTTCAGAGTGGCAAACAGATCTTCATCCGCCTGTGGCGGCAGGGCCTGGGCGCCCTTTGGCGAAGCAGGGGCCTTTTCGGCCCGGCTGGGCTTCCGGCAGGTGTAAAGAACCCTTTCCCCGTGAAAAAGCACCCGCTTGGCCCGGTCGGTCAAGCGCAGCACCGGGTAGCCGTCCCCGGACAGGAGCAGATAACCTGCCTGGAGCAGATGGTCGATGTAATCCCTGATTTGGCCGCGGTCCGTATCCCGCATGATGCCGTAGGTGGGCAATCTGTCCAGGCCCAGCTGAAGGACGCGCTGCTCCTTGCTGCCATGGAGCAGGCGGACGATCAGCGTCAGCCCCAGGCCGGAGCGGTATTTGTTCTCGACCCGGGAGTATTTTTTGCGCCGCCAGAGTAATATCCTGCCGCACCATTTCGCCGCTGCAGTTGCCGCAATTGCCGCAATCGTCCCCGGCGCTTTCGCCAAAGTAGTTGAGCAGATAGGCGCGGAGACAGCCGGTGGTTTTGCAGTAGGCTGCCATCTGATCCAGGCGCTGCAGATCCCTTTGCCGGACAAGCCCTTGCTCAGCTGCGGAAAGGGCCACGTTTTCCTCGGCATTCTGGATGAGGAACTTGGCCGTTTGGATATCCCGGTGGGAAAAGAGCAGGCTGCAATGGGCCTTTTCCCCGTCCCGCCCGGCGCGGCCCGCCTCCTGGTAGTAGCTTTCGATATCTTTCGGCATATGGTAATGCAGCACAAAGCTGACATTGGATTTGTCGATCCCCATGCCAAAGGCATTGGTGGCCACCATGACCCGGGCCCTGTCATAGACGAAGTCCTCTTGGTTCTGTTTCCGTTCCCCATCCGTGAGCCCGGCATGATAGCGGGTGGCGGCGATCTGGCTTTGCCGCAGGTTATCGCAAACCGCTTCCACCGCTTTCCGGGTGGCGCAGTAGATAATACCGCTTTGCCCAGACCGGGCCGCCAGAAAGGCGCGCAGATAGGCGTCCTTGCTTTTGGGGCGCGCCACCTCAAAATAGAGATTGGGCCGGTCAAAGCCGGTGGTGATCGTGAGCGGGTTTTGCAGCGACAGCAGCTTTTCAATATCAGCTTTCACCGCGGCGGTGGCGGTGGCGGTGAAAGCGCCGACCGCCGGGCGCTGGGGAAGGGCAGCGACAAACCCGGGGATTTTCAAATAGCTGGGACGGAAATCCTGCCCCCACTGGGAAACGCAATGAGCCTCGTCCACTGCCAGCAGGGAGATAGCCGTTTCCCGGGCGAAGCGGAGAAAATCCGGGGCCGTCAGCCGCTCCGGCGCCACATAGATGATTTTATAAGTCCCGTCTTTAGCGCGGCGAAACACCTCCCGGTATTGCTCTGCCGTGAGGGAGGAATTGAGATAGGCGGCGGCGATCCCGGTTTGGCAGAGCGCGGCCACCTGATCCTTCATCAGGGAAATCAGGGGCGAAACAACCAGGGTCAGCCCAGGCAGCAGCAAGGCGGGCAGTTGATAGCAAACAGACTTGCCCGCCCCGGTGGGCATGACCCCCAGCGCATCCCGGCCGGACAGCAGCGCCTCAATCAGCGCCTCCTGCCCCGGCCGAAACCCGCTGTGGCCAAAATACCGCTTGAGCAGCGCGGATTTAGCGATGACGAACACCGTCCCTCCCTGATCTGATCTTCCGCTGCCAACCTTTACCTAAGCAGCGGCTGTCCAGGCTCAGTGTATATCGGCGACCGATGGATGTCAACAGGTATTGACCCGGAAGCAAGCCTTGGCCGGCTATTATAAAAACCCCGGCTGCCAATAACGGCAGCCGGGGTTCCTCAGGTGAGGCGCGGCGCTTAAGGCCCTGTTTATCCGCTGACTCTGCGCTTCACCCCGCGCAGCTCAATATAGCCCCGCTCGCCCCGGGGCTCCAATTGCGTGCGGGGATGCTCGTCGTCCCATTCATAGCCGATGACGGCGGGGTCGTAGCGATCCATGGCCTGCTGCACGGCTAAGATGGCCTCGCAGTAGTTCTCCTCCGAAAAAGGCTCGCCCTGGAACATCAGGTACTCGGCCGCGGGCAGGGTGATCACATCGAAACCCGCCGGCAGGGGGCCCGCGTAGTCAGCCGGCACTTCCACGCCCTGCACATAGGCGGAGGTGCCGGGCTGCCGATACTTTTCCGGCAGCCAGAGCGAAACCGGCTCGCCGCCAAGGGCGTCCATGCTGGTGAGCAGCCCCCATATGTCGCAGCCCACCTCCTCACAGTAGGAAAAATAATCCGCCGCTTTGACGCCGCGCTTGATCAAAACTTTCCGCGCCGGCTTGCTGAGCACTTGAATAAATACGCACTGTAAATTTTCCACGTGGGTCTCATCCTTTCTGTATGCACTAAATTTGACGCCATAGGGGATGAAAAGCCTGATGGGGACAGGCGCTTTGGCGTACTCGCCGGGGTTGCAGCCGAATTCCCGGTAAAAGGCCCGCTGGTAGCCGTCCACACTGCCGAAGCCCAGCTCAAACGCGGCGTCGGTCACGCGGCAGTTCCCGTTCTTGAGCCGGAGCGCTGATCTTGACAGCCGCAGCCGGCGGATATACTCGGCAGGGGTCAGCCCGGTATAGGCCTTGAACAGGCGGTAGGCGTACCAGGGTGAAAAGAGCGATACCCGGGAGAGCGCCGCCATGGTGATCTCCTGCTCGAGATGTTCCGCGATATAGTCCTGCATCCGCTGCACAGCCAGGATCTGTTCCTTCATGTTTTCACCCCCGCGGCTCTATTTTAGGAAATTTCCCGGTGAGATTGCTCGACCTTTTTTGCCGTGTTCAGGCGCGGCCCTTTGTCATACCTGCAGCGCCGCAACGTTCAGGCGGGCGCCCTGGTCCCCAGTTTATAATCGGCGATCAGCTCCAGGCGGCTGCCCAGGCCGGTTTTTTTGAAGATATTGCCCGCATGGAATTTCACCGTGCTTTCAGTGATATATAAGGCAGTGGCGATTTCCCCATTGGACAGGCCCTGGATGATCAGGCTGAAAATTTCCCGCTCTCTGGCGGAAAGGCCAAAACGGTTTACATATTCGGCCAGCCGCTGCTTTTCCGCTTCTTCCGGGCTGATGGCGGACGTATACAGCTGCTGATAAAGCGGCAGGAAAAGGACAATGAGGAAGACAAAAACCGCGCCGGAAAGCACAATCAGCGGCGTGCCGATAAACAGGCTGGCCCCCAGCGTGCCCGCGGCTTCGCCCAGGCGGCCCGCCAACAGGCCGAATACGGCCCAGCCCGGCAGCCCGGTTTTCCCCGAAATATCCGCGAAAACCAGGATGCGGTAGGCGGACCAGAAGCCTAAAAACAGATAAGCCAGCATCCACATGGCGGTTTCCCCGGCCACGCTGTTGCCCAGGGCCAAAGCCGCAAAGGGAAAGGCCAGCGCCGCCAAACAGCAGACCGCGCCCCAGCGGCGGTTTTTATCGCTGACCAGCCCCGCAATGATCAGGCCGGCGCCATAAAACACCCGGGTGAATTCTATGTACACGCTGTCCCCGGCAGCCTTGAGCGGAAAGGAAAAGCCCAGCGTATTTTCCAGCGAGAGTAAAAAGAGCACTGCAGCAACCAGCCAAATCACCTTGTTGCTGAAGCGGTTGCGCAAATCCCCCCGGCCGATTGCCGCTTTTGGCAACGGGGAAAGACGCCGCAGGAGCAGCAGCGATAAGGCTGCCAGCAGCGCGATGGCAAAGAAGCTGCCGCTATGCCAAAGAAATCTGCCGCCCAGGGGCAAGGACACCAGCCAGGTGCCAATACTGCCGAAAGCATAGGCGCTGCCAAATACCAGGCCCCGGCGCTGCGGCGGGATATCCGTGGCCAGCCTGGTGAGATAGCAGGCGGAGAGCATGCCTATCATCAGGTTCAGCAGCGCGCCGGCCAGGATCACGATACCTCTGGCGGGCGAAAAAACGGCGGCGCCGGAACAGGCCACCATTGCGATGCTGATGTAGAAAGGCAGCGCCCGCCCGCCGGCAAGGGCGGCGCGTTTGCTGAAAAGAAGGGCAACGCCGCCTATACCGGCTGCCTGGCAGACATAGTAAAGCCCGCAGACGATCAGGTTCACCGTTTCTCCGTCAAGGAAGTCCAGCAACCGGAAGACCTGAATCATGTATGCCGTGCCTGTCCAAAGAAAGCCCAGGCCGATCAGGGCGGCAAAATAGAAACAGTTATTGCCCCTCCGGATAAAGCCGCTCTTGATCATGCTCCACCTCCTGCCATCGATTCCGGCTTGTGCCGCTATTATAGCATACCCGGAAAGCGCTTCAAAGAGGAAAAGGCGGAATGGGGCTGCCTGGAGCAAAACCATACCCCTGTTTTGGGCTTTTCTTGGGCGCGGAATCAATTAGAAGTTTTGCAGCCACTTTCGGTTTTTAAAATTTTTTTAAAATTTGTATTTATTTTGCAGGAAAAGCAAAAAGCAGAAAGAATATATGCAATAATAGTTTTCAAGTATTTATTTAAGAAAAATATTTAAAAGAGTATTTTTTAAAACAATACATGTAGCTGGATATATAAGAATATATGTGATTTGTCGTTTCAGTAATATCCTTAAAAAAGTATAATAAATAACTTCTTTTATATATTTTACATTTTTTTCCAGATACTTGGCGGGCTTCAATTTAAAAATTAACATAATTTTGAATTAAAAGGGGGGATTTATAAGATTGCGTAGGCTTAGGGGTGGGGCCGGGCTCAAGCAGCGGCGGCCGCCAAGATGTTTTTGAAAGCCAGGCAAGCTGGTATATGGAATAATTGTTTTGTAAATCAAAAAACGTATTGGAGTGTGCAAAGTTTATGTCCGCAAAGAAGATGTTAATGGAAATCGGTACGGAGAAAATGGTTGTTGAACTGCTCTGGGATCAGGCGCCAAATATCTGCCAAAAGATCTGGGATAACCTGCCTCTGGAAACAGACGCCCATATGGCAAAGGTCTGCAATCATGAGTTTATGATCCAGCTTCCTTTCAATGCGCCCCGGGAAAACATGCAAACCGTGATACCCGGCTCTCTGGGCTGGTGGGATAGCCGCCAAAACGTCAATATCTGGTTCGACAATCCCGGCCCCAACGGCCCCCTGGGCCTGACGGCGCTCTTCGGCAAGATCGTCACCAATATTGAGGGCATGCACCGGGAGGGGAAAAAGGTCTGGGCCAAGCCGGGCACCCGGGTGAAGTTTTCCAGGATTTGCGCAGAGGGGGGCGAGGAATAATGAGTAAAGCAACAGCAACCGCAGCCATGCTGCAGGAAAAACTGAATCATTATTGGCTTACGGAGCCGGAAGATGTGGTTAAGCTGCGTAAAGGCGGCGTATTAGGCGCTTATTATCATCCCAGCACCGCTGTTTTGTACGCGGAAAGCGAAACCAGGGAAATGGTGGACTATCTTTGGTATATGCTGAAAATAATCGAGCAGGATAAACTGGATTATTGCGCCGGCAAGGTGGCCGTCTGCACCATGGTCGACCTTAAGCAGGACAAGTGGATCAGATGGTATGGCATGGAAGCGCTGCCCCCCATTATGAAGGAAGCGGTTCTGGGCATGCAAAGCGCGGAAAGCAAGGCGGAATTCCTGGCTATCCTGGAAATCCTGCAAATATTGATCGGCAAGATCAACTTTTGGCTGGACCGGGTTATCCCCTGGATGACGGTGGCCTCTGTTTTGGATTGGACGCTGGAAGGCAAATAAAGCCCGGCCCGGATCGGTTGGCGATCGGGTTTAATACATAAGGCATTTAAGGGGGAAAGCATTGTGAAGCATCTGCAGATCACCATTGGCGATCAAGTTTTTCGGGCAAAACTCATGACTGAAACCGCGCCGGAATTTGTTAAAGTATTCGAAAGCTACCTGCCCTTGGAAGGCCTGGCGAACCACGCTAAGATTTGTGACAATGAGTTTTTTATTCCGCTGCCCCTGTTCCGGGATGAAAAAGAAAACCCTGTTTTCCCTGAGGCCGGCGATATCGGCTATTTCCCGGTGCGTCAAACCGTTTGTTTTTGGTACGATGTGACCAATCCCTTGGGCCCCACCACCGTTATTGCCAAGGTTTATCCGGAGGAGCTGGAAAGATTGGCGCGGCATTGCGCCAACGCCTGGGAAAAACAAGGCGCCTACATCAAATACGAAATAGCGGGGGATGACCAAAATGACTAAATACAGCGAAGTAATCCATAAGCTCGACGAGCTGGCAAAGTCGGTCTGGATGACGCAGCCGGCGGATGTGGAGCGGACGCGTAAAAGGGTCGGCCCCCGCCGCAGCAATCTGACGATCATGACCAATGCTGAGGGCGATTTACGCGCTGCTGTGGATTTTGTCTACATTTCCCGCATCACTGCCAAAGAAGCGGATGTTGATGTACATACCCAGGCCCTGACCATGGCGAACCTTCTGGAATTCTATGCCAGCCGTTGGACAAGATACTATTACATGGAAGATATGCCCAAGATCATGGTGGAGACCGCGGCAGCCCTGCGGGAGGTAAAAAGCACGGAGGAATTTATTGCCCTTATCGAGGCCTATGCCGTGTATCTGGCCAAGGTCAATTATTGGTATGACCTGAATATCCCCTGGGCGGAATTATGCGTTGAGTTCGCCCGGATCAAGGGAGACCAGCTGTAGAACCTGCCGAACGCTGCGAAACAGGTGAAAGGACGTGACCGTTTATGACCAATGATCCCTATATCATTCTTCAATTTGAAAAAGGCGGCGCCTTAAGGGCCAAGCTTGAGCTTGAAAAAGCGCCTGAAACCACGGCTGCCATTCTGGCGGCTCTGCCCCTCGAAACCATAGCCAAGCAGGCCCGGACCGGGGGCGCTGAGATTTACTGTGAAACAGCGCACCTGATCAAGGGCCTGGGCCCGGAGAATCTTACGCCGGCTGCCTTCGGCTCCGTGCAATTCGCCTGTGAACCCTATAATAACATTGTTTTTTACTATGATACCATGCTGGCTTCGCCGCCTTTCAATGCATTTGCCACAGTGGCGGAGGATGATATCGCTGAGCTGAAAAAGATCGGTTACCGCCTTTGGGAACAGGGTTTCGAGAAGGTTACGGTGATCAAGGGGGAATAGCGGGGCCCGCCTGTTTGATCAATGTCCTGCCGCAAAACAGATCAGGATTTCCTCCAAGCACACACCTATTGATCATGTCATCAGCATTGTGGCGAACAGCGCATGGTGAGAGGGGTTAGTTATGAAAAGGTTTGCAGATCTTTCCAAAAGATACGGTTTTCTTCCGCTTTTGCTGGTTTTTTTAGTCGTGTTTTTTAGTTTGAGTTCTCCCCGGTTTTTACAGGTCAACAATTTTCAGAACATCTTATATAATACCGGGATTCTTGCCGTTGTATCCTTTGGCCAGTTTTTTACGGTATTATCCGGCGGTATTGATTTTTCCAATGCCATGATGATCGCCTTGGCCAGCGTCACCTTTGCTTTAAGCATCCCCCTGGTGGGCATTTTCGGCGCGGTGATCGCGGCTTTACTGGCCTGTATGTTGTTTGGTTTTCTTAACGGCTTTCTGATCACAAAATTCAGCGCCTCGCCGATGATCGTTACCCTGGGCATGATGTGGGTGATTAACGGCGTCAATTTGATTCTCACCAGCGGTCAGGTGGTTTACGGCATCCCGGAATACTTCCAGTGGTTCGGCAACGGCCGGGTGCTGGGCCTGCCCATTACGATCATCGTAGCTGTGGCGGCTTTTGTGATCTTCTACTTTCTGCTGCATAATACGGTATTCGGCAAAAACCTCTACGCTCTAGGCGCCAATGAAAAGGCGGCGTTTCTTTCCGGCATCAATGTAAAAAAAGGCCGGGTGATCTGCTATATCATTTGCGGCTTATGCGCCGCTATTACCGGCCTGATGCTCACCGGTTCCTTAGGCACCGGGCAGCCCAGCTTGGGCCTGGATCTGGCCATGACCAACTTTATTGCCGTTTTCGTGGCCGGCGTGCGCTGGGGCGGCGGCGAAGGCAGCCTCTTTGCTGTGGGCATGGGCGCGTTGTTTGTGGCGATCATGCAAAACGGATTGAATATCCTGGGCGTATCCTCTTTTATTCAGCAGATTATCATTGGCCTGGTTCTGGTCGTTGCCCTGACGGTGGACATTTTCCGTACGCGGTGGGCCGCCGGTGAAAGAGGCAGAAGGATTTTCTGGGCCGGTTAGGCTGGCTCGGCACAATTTTTCCGCCTGTTTTGCTTCAATAAATAATCGTTTGTTTGCCTGGGTGGCGGAGCTCGGTTTGCTGTTTCTGAGTACAAAGGAAGGAGTAAGAAGAAGCATCAGCTGTTAAAAAAACGAAAGGGGTAAAAAGATGAAGAAATGTATGTGGCTCCTACTGGTATGTTTGGTGATATTAGCCTTGACTGTTTGCGGCTGCTCTCAGCCAGACGCAAACCAGCCGGCCCCCGCGGAGGAAGAGACAAGCGCTGACTCCGGCGACGCTGCCGAGCCGGCGGTAAAAGATGTTTCCGAAATGAAGATCGCTGTTTTGATGCCCTCCTTGGAAGGATATGTGTATATCGCCAGGATCTACGGTCTTTGCGATCAGGCGGAGCAGCTTGGCATCCCCAAGCCGACGATTCTCGCCGCCGGCGGTTACGACCAGCTGGAGGTTCAGGTGCGGCAGATCGACGATATGATCGCGGCCGGCGTTGATGCGATCATCATCATGCCGCTTTCAGAGGAAGGCGTAAACGCTGCTTTGAATCGGGCGGCGGAGGCTGGTATTTATGTGATCGAGATGGGCAATACCTCCACCGCGGAACAGGTCCAGTGCCGGATCCGCATCGACCATGTGGAGCTGGGTAAGATGCTGGCCAGACATATCGGTGAAAAGTATCCGGATGGCGCCAATATCGTTTGCTTCAACGGCCCTGCCGGCGCTGCCTGGTCCATCAATGAGACTGAAAAAGGCTTCTTTGTCGAATTGGCGCAGAATTACCCCAATATCAATATCCTGGAAGACCGCTGGCTGGTCTATGACGCTTCCGTAGCCATGACCACCATGAACGACTTCATGCAGGCCCATGATGATATCGACCATGTTTACGCTTGCTTTGACACCTATGCCGAAGGCGCCGCCGCCGCCATCCGCGCGGCCGGCAAAGAAGATGAGATCCAGATCTCCTGCGCGGCGCTGAGCACCGTCTCCCTGCCCTTGCTGGAAAGCGGCCAGGTAGACTTGGTTATCGGCTCCGGCCCGGTATTCGAAGCCCGCAATTGCATGGAGGCTGCCAAGACCCTGATCCAAGGCGGCAGCGTCGAGCCCCTGACTTATATTGACCTGGTTCCTTATGCCACTGATGACGTGAATTCCGATTCTTTTGATCCCGGCCATGAATTCTATCCCGAAGGCTGGACGGTACCCAACTGATTCCCGGCAATAGGCAGTTGAGATCCAGGAAGGCATAGCTGCGTTTTATATATAATAAGAACGGAGATTTCATAATGGGAAACGCAAATGAAACAACTCTATGCTTAAAAAATATCAGCAAAATCTTTCCTGGGGTCAAGGCTTTGGAGAATGTGGATTTCTCCCTGCAAGCGGGGGAAATCCACGTCCTCTTGGGCGAAAACGGTAGTGGAAAATCCACATTGATTAAAATCATTTCTGGTGTATATCTTCCTGATGCGGGTGAGATGACCTATTGCGGGGCTAAAGTAAAATGGAATAATCCCAAGCAGGCGCAGCTGGCAGGTATCGCTACTATTCACCAAGAGATCAGCCTGATCCCTAATATGAGCGTGGCAGAAAACATCTTTCTCAACAGACAGCCCAAGAAAGGAATCTTCATTGATTTCCAGCGTATTTACGCGGAGAGCAAAGAGGTGCTTATTAAAGTCGGCCTGGCGGATATTGATCCAAAAGCGCTGGTCAGCTCCCTTTCCGTCCCGGAGCAGCAATTGGTTCAGATCGCAAAATCCGTGGCCGAGGATATGCGGGTCCTGATTCTGGACGAGCCCACCGCCGCTTTGCCCCCCAAGGATGTGGCCCAGCTGTTTTCGATCATCCGTAATCTCCGCAGCCAAGGCATTGCGATCCTCTATATTTCTCACCGCCTGGAAGAGATTGAGGAGCTTGCCGATACGGTTACCGTTTTGCGCAACGGCCAGCTGATCGCCACCAGGCCCAAGCGCGAGCTGAGCATTGACGATATTATTAAGATGATGATCGGCAAGGAAGTCAGGTCCGTGGTCCGGGATAATGTATCCAGCGACAAGATCGCCCTGTCCATAGAAGGCCTGACGGTACGGAATTGCTGCCATAACATCAGCTTTGAGCTCAGGGAGGGAGAAATACTGGGTATCGCCGGGCTGGTGGGTTCCGGACGGTCGGAAATCATCGAAGCCATTGGCGGCGCCAAAAAGATGCAAAGCGGCAAAATTAAGATAGCCGGCAAAACCATTGAGAAAATGACGCCTACCCTGGCCTTGGAAAGCGGCATCGGTTATCTGCCCTGTGAAAGAAAGTCGGATGGCTTAGCCTTATTGCTCAGCGTCCGGGATAATATAACCTTGGCTTCAGTATCGCTGATCAGCCGGTTTTTAGGCTTTGTCAGCAACCGCAGCCTCAAGAAGATCTCCCAGGATTATGTGGAAAAACTGCGCATCAAGGTTTCCAGTATTGAACAGCGGGCCTCCAGCTTGTCCGGGGGCAATCAGCAGAAGGTGGTTTTGGCCAAGATACTCAGCAAGGGTTCCAAGGTTTTGGTCTTTAATGAACCGACCCGGGGTATTGACGTGGGCGCCCGCAGGGAAATTTATGAATTGCTGGACTGCCTGGCCAATGAAGGAAAAAGCATCATTCTCAGTTCTACCGATTTACCGGAGCTGCTGCAGACCTGCGACCGGGTGGTGGCCATGTTTGAAGGCCATATCGTGGCGGTCTTCGACAACAGCGATTTGTCCCAGGCCACCTTGCTCCGGACCATCTTGGGCCAGGATATTTCCGCGACGAACCGGCAGGAAATGTCCAATGTCAGAATGGGTATTCAGGACCGCGGCCCTAAGCGGGGCTTGTTCCGAGATATAGATTTTTCCCGGCTGTCCATTTTGCTGGGCGTACCGTCTTTGATCGTCCTGCTGGTGGTCTTTTTCTCCATATTTGCCAACAACTTCCTCTCCGCTCAAAATATCCTGAATTTTGTCAACCAATACGCGGTATTCCTGGTGCTGGGCTGCGCCCAGGCCTTTGCGCTGATTACCAAGGGCGTGGATTTATCCATCGGCGCCATGGTGGCCCTTTCCAGCGTGGTGCTGGCCGCTATCTGCGGAGCGTCCAACTTCTTCCTGGCTGTCCTGGCCGTGCTGGCGGTGGCCCTGGTCTTAGGCTATTTCAACGGGATGATTTCCGGCGGTATGCGGGTGGAGCCTTTTGTGGTCACCTTGGGGATGCAGTATGTGATCCGGGGTACCGCCATGCAGGGTACAAACGGCCAGCCGGTATTCGGCCTGCCTGACTGGTTCAGCTTCCTGGCGGACGGCCGCCTGCTGGGCATACCGGTGATGCTGCTCATTGCCGTGGCCATTGCCATTGTCGCCCAGTTCTTATTGAGATACAGCCGCTTTGGCCGCAATCTGGTGGCGGTAGGCGGCAATGAGGACGGGGCCAAAACCACCGGCGTGCCGGTGAACAAGGCCAGATGGTACGGGTATGTCGTCAGCGCGGTGCTGGCTTCCGTGGTAGGCATCTTCATGGCGGCCAGATTATTTTCCGGCCAGCCCTCTATCGGCACCAAGAACCATGTGGAGGCTTTGGCCGCGGCGGTTATCGGCGGGGTCAGCGTTTCCGGCGGCCGCGGCGATATGTTCGGGGTGGCCATGGGCGTGATGGTCCTGGCCCTGATCAATAATGGGATGAACATGCTCTTGGTGCCGGCTTATACCCAAATGGTGGTGCTGGGCGCTATGCTGATCTTGTCCGTTATTTTCGACAGGGTGCGGATCATGGTTGCCGAGCGGAATATGTAAAGCAGCCGGCCCTCGTCCCCATCACAAAACATGGCACTGGATTCCTGAAAGGCAAAACCGTATAAAAACTTCTAAAAATATATTTTCAAATTTTCCAGGAGGTGTGTGTTGTGAACCTAGAAGCGAATTATGGTGGACTGAAACTGAAGAACCCGATGATCGTGGCCTCGGCGACGCCGACCACCAATTTGGAAGGGTTGAAAAAGTCGGTGGATTGCGGCGCGGGCGCTTTTGTCACCAAGTCCATCATTTTTCCCAAAGCGTATTACAATGGCATGGCGGGTTATAAACCGGGTGATCCCTGCGCTGTGGATCCGCGCCCGCGTTTTCACATCTGCAACAAGGATATTGAGTTTGATCCGGCGCTGCATGCCCGGGGCGCGTACTATTCCATGTTCAATATGATCGAGTCCTATCCCCGCCCTGAGGAATGGGCCGATGTGATGGAAACGATCAAGGCTTATTGCGATATCCCGGTGATCGTCAGCATCTGCGCCGCTGAACATGATTATGACGAATGGCAGAAGATCGCCAAGGTGGTGGAGAATATGGGCGCGGACGCCATTGAGCTGAGCGGCCATCATATGCCTTACACAGCCGCTACCGATCCTTTGATCGTCAAGGCGGTCAAAGAGGCGGTGAAGGTGCCGGTGATCGCCAAGCCCATGTTCCCGCCGGAGGATCCGGTGAAGATTGCCAAAGCCCTGGCGGAGATGGGCGCCGACGGCATCACCGCCATTGGCAACCAGTCCATTAAAGGCATGGAAGTGGATGTGGAGTCGGAAAGCATCGTCATGCAGCCCACCCACTATACGGTCCGGGGCCCCTGGTGGCGGCCGGTGGGCCTGAACTGGATCACCCAGATGTCCAGAACCGTGGATCTGCCCTTATCCGGCGTTACCGGCATTGCCAACTGGCGGGACGTGGTCAAGTACATTCTTTGCGGCGCCAGCACCACACAGGTCTGCACCGCGTTGTATGTGGATGGCTATGAAGCCATTACGAAGATGCTGAAGGGCCTGGAAAAATGGATGGCAGCCCATAATTATAACAGCCTGGACGATTTTAGGGGCAAGGTCTCCAAACAGTGGGTGTCCCCGGTAACCATCCCCTATAATACGCCGGTAGGCGCGAAGGTTGAAGACGATTGCATTGGCTGCGGCATTTGCACCAAGACCTGCTTCTTTGATGCGATCACGGTGGAAGACAAGAAAGCCTATATCGATCCCGGCAAATGCGAAGGCTGCGGCGTCTGCGTCAGTGTTTGTCCCAGTAAAGCCGTGTCCTTCGGCCCCTTCTAAACCCCTCTCCTCCTGTTCCATAAGCGGAAAAGGCCGAGGTGCGCCCCCGCTTTTTCGCTTATGGAACAGCCTCCCTTTGGGATTATGCCGGGCTGCAAGTTTCGTCCTTTTCTGCTGCCGCGGGCCGAAGGCCAGGGTGCGGCATCCCTCCTCCGGATTGTTTAGGAAAATGGGGTTTGCACGAAGGAGCGATTGCTATATAATACAAACAAAAAGAAAAAGGATGATACATGTGGTATTAAACGCTGCGGATTTCTGGCTGGACCTAAGAACCAGGCTTAATACTTTTACCAAAACACAAAAGAAGATCGCCAAGCATATTATCGACACCCCGGAGGATCTGGCCTTTCTGGCTGCCGGAAAGCTGGCGCTGAAAATCGGCGTCAGTGAGTCGGCGGTGGTCAAGTTTGCCAAGGAATTGGGCTTAAGCGGGTATTCCGAGCTGCAAATCTGCGCCCAGGAGCGGCTGCGCACCGAATTTTCCATGCTGGATATGATCATAGCGGAGGAATGCTGCGGGGACAATTCGCTGCTGGATAATATCAACCAGGATATCATCAATGTTAAAACCCTGTCCAAGAACGTCACCCAGGAAATGGTGGAACAAGCCGCCCATTTGCTGTATACCGCCTATAATATTTGGGTGGTCGGCGTCCGGGAAGCCTCCTCTTTAGCCTTGCTTTTGGGTATTTTTCTCGACTATATCCGCCCCCGGGTGCTCAGCCTGATCAGCGGCGACGTCAGCCTGCTGACAGCCCTCCGCTGGGCCTCGCCTGCCGACGCTTTGGTGGTATTCAGCTTCGCCAGGTATACCAAGGCCTCAATAGACGCTGCCTACCTGGCAAAATCCAAAGGCACGAAGGTCATTGTCATCACAGACAGCCTGGCTTCGCCCGCCGCCCAGATCGGGGATGTGGTCTTTTCCGTACCGTCCCAGTCCGCCTCCTTTTTCAACTCTTATTCCGGCGCGGTAACCATCATCAATGTGCTGATATCGGAAATCGCCAAGATCATGCCGGAGAAGACAAAGTATGAAATGGAAAGATTGGAAAAAGACGTGCTGGACAGCGTTAGATATTGGCGGCGGGGCAATCATGGGCCGGATAGCCTGGATGTGGATTAGTTATTCAGCATAGCGGATCCGCGTCCGGCTGGGCAAACCGCAGCCGGCAAATCTGAAAATACCTTTTACAATAATTAACCAAGGGAAAATATGAAAATAAATAAATCCAAGAAACCCTGGGCTATTGCCGGCGTACTTTTAGTATCCTGCATTTGGGGCTGTTCCTTCGCCTTGATCAAAATATCCCTGGGTAGTATTTCCTATTACCAATTTGTCTGCTTCAGGTTCGTTTTGGCAGCTTTGGTTCTGGCGCTTCTGCTGAATAAAAAGTTAATGACGCTGAGTAAGGCTAAGCTGGGGATCGGCTATTTGGTGGGATTACCCCTGTTCGCGGGGTTCATCCTGCAGACCGCTGCCCTCAATTTTACCAAGGTGGGCAACGTCTCCTTTATCAGCGGCGTCTATGTTGTTTTAGTGCCGGTGCTGAGCTTTTTCTTTTACCGCAAAATATCCGTCTGGCAGATCCTTATCGGTTTGCTCACCTTGTTCGGCCTCTATGTCTTTTCCGCAGTGGGCGGCCTGGCCATCAATCGCGGCGATATCCTGGCTTCTGGCTCAGCCGTCTGTTATGCCTTCCATTTCCTGCTGATCAGCAAATATTGCAAGATCCTGGATACCATGGTTTTGACTTTTCTGCAGACGCTGGCCACCGCTACATACGCGTTCATTGTGGCCGTGGCCATGGGCATGCTGGCCCAGCCGGTTGTCCTTAACCATATGGTGATTTTCACCATTTGCTTTTGCGCTGTTTTCTCCACCGCTTTGGCCTATTATATCCAGAGCTCAGCCCAAAAGGTGCTGACCGCTACGCAAACCACGGTGTTCTTCACCTCGGAGTCGGTTTACGGCGCTTTCTTTGGCTGGCTGCTCCTGGACGAGCTGTTTACCCTCAATCAGTATATCGGCGCCGCCATTATGGGTTCCTGCATGGTGCTGTCCGTGCTTCTGCCTTACTTGCAGGAGCGCAGCGCCCAAAAAGCAGCGGCCTGCAAACCGGCTGCCTAGGAAGCTTCAGGAATCTTCAGGAATTCACCTAATTTGAGGATGGTATCAGTGGAAAAATTCGATGTGATCATTATTGGCGCCGGCTCAGTGGGCAGCGCCGTTGCCCGGGAGCTTTCGCGCTATCATTTGCAAGTGGCCGTATTGGAAAAAGAGCTGGATGTGGTCAGCAATACCAGCGGCCGCAATAGCGGCGTGGTTCATGCCGGCTTTAATAATAAGCCCGGCTCTCTGATGGCCAAGTATTGCGTGGCAGGCTGCCTGGGCTTTGAGGCCCTGGCCCGGGAACTGGATGTGCCTTATCAGCGCACAGGCAAGCTGGTGATCGCCCAGGAAAAAGAAGATCTGGACGGTTTGGAGCACCTGTACCAGCAGGGCCGGCTGAACGGCTGCCCGGATCTGCGCATCATTACCGGCGGGGAGATCAAGAAAAAGCTGCCCTGGGTCGAGGGGCTGGCCGCGCTTTATTCCCCTTGGACCAGCATTTTTGACCCCTTTATCTATACCATTGCCCTGGCGGAAAACGCCTGCCAAAACGGGGTGCGCTTTTTCTTTGACCATCAGGTGCTGGCCGCGGCCAAAAATGTGGATCCGGACAACCCGGGGTATACCTTAAAAACGAAACAGGGGTCTTTTGCCGCCTCCTGGGTCATCAACTGCGCCGGGTTGGCCGCGGATACGGTGGCCGGGATGTTTGGCGTCAACGATTATCCGATTTTTCCCTGCCGGGGAGAGTACTTGGTGCTGGACAAGTCCGCCTTGCCGTTTTTGCCCATCCCGGTCTACCCGGTGCCCAATCAGAAAAAGGGCGGGCTGGGCGTTCATTTGACCCCCACCACCGACGGCAATGTACTGATCGGCCCCAGCAATGAGTATATTGACCAGCCCTTTGATTACGCCACCACCAAGCCGGTGATGGATATGTTGCTGGAAGAGGGCTTGCGGCTTTTGCCAAAGCTGCGCCGGAATATGGTCATCAGCAGCTTTGCCGGCGTCCGGCCCAAGCTGGTCAGCGAAACGGTGGGCGGCTTCGGCGATTTTGTGATCCTGGAACGGGAAGACAACAAGCAAGTGATCCACTTGATCGGCATTGAATCGCCGGGCATCACCGCCTCCGCCCCTCTGGCCCGGGATATTGCCGCCCAGGTGGTGGCCAGGGCCAATGCGGCGGCCAAGCCCGGCTTTGACGGCCGGCGGCGGGGCGTGATCCGCTTTGCGGATCAGCCGGATCAGGTGAAAGCCGCCCTGATCGCCGGGGACCCCGCTTATGGGGAGATCATCTGCCGCTGTCAGACCATCACCAAAAGAGAGATCCTGGAGGCGATCAATAATCCGCTGGGTATCGCCACCATGGTCAGCGTAAAATCACGCACCCGGGCCATGATGGGCCGCTGCCAGGGCGGCTTTTGCCAGACCAGGATCGCCGAGCTGATCATGGAGGAAAAGGGGCAAAGCGTGGACCAGGTTCTCTACAATAAGGCGGACAGCCGGATGTTTTATGGGAGCGTACGATGAATAATTATGCGATAACCGATAGTCCTCTGGGAATTGAGCGGGTTGACGCCCTGATCATCGGGGCCGGCCCGGCCGGCCTGGCCGCCGCGGTCAGATTACGGGAAAACGGTATTGAAAATATCGTGGTGCTGGAAAGGGAGCCCGCCCCTGGCGGCATCCTGCGCCAATGCATTCACGACGGTTTTGGCCTGATCCGTTTTAAAGAAAAACTCAGCGGGCCGGAGTACAGCCAACGGTTTATCGACCAGCTTAAAGAAAGGCGGATCCGCCTGATCACCTCGGCGATGGTGATCGGGATCACCCCGGACAAGCTGGTGACCGCCTCCTCCCGAACCGGGCTGCTCAAATTCCAGGCCAAGGCTATTATCCTGGCCATGGGCTGCCGGGAGCGGACCCGGGGCGCTTTAGCCATCCCCGGCAGCCGCCCGGCGGGGATTTTTACCGCCGGGGTGGCCCAAAGCTATATCAACCTCAAAAATATCATGATCGGCAGGCAGGCGGTGATCCTGGGTTCCGGCGATATCGGCATGATCATGGCCCGGCGGCTGACCCTGGAGGGCTGCCGGGTGCTGGCGGTTATTGAAAAGCTGCCGTATCCCAGCGGCCTGGCCCGCAATGTGGAACAATGCCTCAATGATTATCAGATCCCCCTCTATCTCAGCCATACGGTCACCAATATCGAGGGGCAAACGCGTTTAACTGCGGTGACGGTAAGCGCCCTTACTGAAAACGGGGAGATCATCCCCGGTTCGGAAACCCGCTACGACTGCGATACCCTGATCCTGTCCGTGGGCCTGATCCCGGAAAATGAGCTGTCCCTGCAAATGGGGGTGTGTTTGGATCCCCAAACCGGGGGGCCGGTGGTGGATAATCATTATCAGACAAATGTGGCCGGGGTTTTTGCTGCCGGCAATGTGCTGCATGTCCATGACCTGGTGGATAATGTCTCCATCGAAAGCGAGCGCCTGGCGGACAGCGTGGCCCGCTATGTCCGGGAGGGCGGCCTGCCCCCGGCTACGGTGCGGGTGACCGGCGACGGCAGCCTGGGGCATCTGGCCCCCCAGTTGCTCAGCCGGGAGCAGGGCGCTACGATTTCTTTCCGCGCCGCCCGCCCCCTGCGGGACGCGGTGGTGGCCCTGAAACAGGATGGGGAAATCATCAAGGAAAAGCGGTTTAAGCGGCTGACCCCGCCGGAAATGGAATCCTTCAGCCTTAAGGCCGGAGAGCTGAAAAACAATCATGAGATAACGGTGATGGTGAAATGATGAAAAGAGAAATGGTCTGCATCGTCTGTCCCAACGGCTGCGACTTAACCGTGGAATACCAGGGCCGGGAAGTACTTTCCGTGGCTGGGGGTGCTTGTCCCAAAGGCAGCGACTATGCCCGGCAGGAGATCGTCAATCCGGAGCGGACGATTGCCTCCCTGGTGCGGGTCATTGGCGGCGAACTGCCCCTGGCCAGCGTACGCACCTCCTGGCCGATCCCCAAGGATCAGATATTTCCGGTGATGGAACAGATCAAGGCCGTCACCGTGACGGCTCCGGCCCAGATCAACCAGGTGGTGATCCCTAATGTCCTGAATACCGGGGCGGATATCATCATTACCAAAGAAGTCGCCGCAAAAGAAACTGCCCAAGTTTAGGTTTGCCTGCTGTTTTATCCACATATTTAATCAGAATAATAAGGATGTACATTAAAGGAGGATATGTCATGAATATCAGGAGAGTGCCGCTTATTATCAACGGAGCAGAACGGTTTGTTTTCTGTGACCCGGACAAGGATACCTTGGCCCAAGTCTTGAGGCGGGTGGGCCTGACCGGGACAAAGGTGGGCTGCAATGCCGGTTTATGCGGCGCTTGTTCGGTGATTCTGGACGGCCAGGTGATCCGTTCCTGCGTCAAGAAGATGAAGAATGTGCCGGACTATGCCCAGGTGGTGACGATTGAAGGCGTTGGCACCCCCTTCCATCCCCATCCGCTGCAGCTGTCCTGGATGCGCTTTGGCGGTGTGCAATGCGGTTTTTGTTCCCCAGGCTTTATCGTTTCCGCT
The DNA here is from genome assembly GCA_036733985.1 of Bacillota bacterium. GTDB lineage: Bacteria > Bacillota > Dehalobacteriia > UBA4068 > UBA4068 > DAIMZM01. The sequence goes on along the minus strand of DAIMZM010000008.1, from coordinate 2,053 downwards.
AAAGCGCTGCTGGATCAAAACCCCGCGCCTACCCGGGAGGAAGTGCGGCAATGGTTTCAGCAGCATCATAATGTCTGTCGCTGCACCGGTTATAAACCCCTGGTGGACTGCGTTATGGAGGCGGCCAAGGTACTGCGGGGAGAGGAGCCGGTCGAGCATCTTCATTATCAGAACCCGGAGGACGGCGACTATTACGGCACGCCCATCATCCGCCCGGCCGCCCTGGCTAAAGTCTGCGGTACCTGCGACTACGGGGACGATATCGGCCTGAAAATGCCCCCCGGCACCTTGCATCTGGCCCTGGTGCAGCCTTGCGTCACCCATCACGCCAATATCAAAAACATCGATTTCAGCGAAGCGGCAGCCATGCCCGGCGTGGTGAAGGTGATCACAGCTCAAGACGTCAAAGGCACCAACCTTTTGGGCGGCCCCTTAGGCCATCCCCGGGCGGAGGTGGACAAAGCCACCTGGCCGGTGCTGAGTGATAAGAAGATCGTGCGCTGGGGCGATGTGGTGGCTGTGGTGGCGGCGGATACCCGGGAGAACGCCCGGGCAGTGGCGCAAAAGGTCCAGGTGGAGCTGGAACAGCTGCCGGAATACCTGAATTTCCTGGACGCGGCCATGCCGGACGCCATCCGGATCCATGAGGAAGGCCCCAATATCTATCTGCGCCAGCCCCTGGTCAAAGGGGAGGATCCCCGGGACCTGATCCCTGAATCCGCCCACAGCATTCAGGGCAGCTTTTCCACTACCCGGGAACCCCATATGATGCTGGAAGCCGATACGGTCCAGGGCTTTTATGATGAGGATGATATCCTGACCGTGGCCTGCAAGTCCCAGGATATTTACGGCGCCAAAGCTTATCTGGCCTCCGCGGTGGGGGTGGAACCGGACAAGCTGCGGATCATTGAGAATCCCACCGGCGCTTCCTTCGGCGCCGCCGTCAATCCCCAGTCCTATGCCATCACAGCGGTCTGCGCCATGGCTTTGAAGCAGCCGGTGACCCTGACCATGACCTGGGAAGAAAATCAGCATTTTTCCGGCAAGCGGGCCCCCGCCTACTTTAACGGCCGCCTGGCCTGCGATGAACAGGGCAAGATCACTGCCCTGGAAGCGGATATGGGCTGCGATCATGGGGCTTATCATGAATACGCCCAGTATCTGACCAACCGTTTCGTCCGTTTCATCGGCTTCCCCTATAAGATCCCCAATGCCCGGGGCATCGTGCGCATGGGCTATACCAACCATAATCTGGCCACCACCTACCGGGGCTTCGGTTCGCCCCAGGCCCTGACCTGCCTGGAATCTATGGTGGATATGCTGGCTTATGCAGCCGGCATGGATCCCTTCGATTTCCGGGAGAACAATGTGGCCCGGGAAGGGGATCTTTCCATCAATAACTATCCTTACCGGGAATATCCCATGCCGGGGATTTTCAAAACGGCCCGTCCCATCTATGAGGAAATGAAAGCCAAGGCCGCGGCTGAGTCCACACCGGAAAAACGCCGGGCAGTGGGCGTAGCCTGCGGGGGGTTCTCCTGCACCGGGGGGAACGGCGATAATGCCACAGTTTATCTGGAGCTGAATCCGGACGGCACCTTCACCCATTATAATACCTGGGAAGACCAGGGCCAGGGCGGCGACGCCGGCGCGGTCACCCATACGGTCAAAGCCCTGGAAGTGTTGGGCGTTACCCCGGACCAGGTCAAGGTGATCATGAACGATTCGAAAAACTGCCCCAATTCAGGGGAGGCGGCCGGTTCCCGCTGCCATATCATGGTGGGCTATGCCACCCTGGACGCAGCCGCCAAACTGCTGGCAGCCATGAAAAAGCCGGACGGCAGCTACCGCACCTATCAGGAGATGACGGCTGAGGGGATTCCCACCAAATATACCGGCTATTATGAAATCGGCGGCTTGGGCCTGGTTAAGCTTGACCCCAATAACGGGCATTGCGACCTTTCCCCCACCTTGATGTACGGCCTGTTCCTGGCGGATGTGGAGGTGGATATGGCCACGGGCAAAGCCACCTGCAAGAGCTTTGTCACCATTG
>DAIMZM010000007.1:0-40581 GCA_036733985.1 Bacillota bacterium | reverse complement strand
CGTAAAGGGCCTTGCCCAGGATCGCCCCGGCAATACCCAGAGCGGCCAGCGCCTCGATTTCCGCCAGGCTGCTGATGCCGCCGGAAGCGATGACAGCCAGGCCGGGGATGGCGGACAGCTGCTGGTAAGCGGCCAGGTTCGTACCTTTAAGCAGGCCGTCCCGGCTGATATCCGTATAGATCACCGTGGTTGCGCCCTGTTCCGAAAGGGAGCGGCAAAAGTCAAAGCTGTCCTGGCCGCTGGTTTCCAGCCAGCCCCTGACCGCCACCCGCCCATCCCGGGCGTCCACAGCCACAGCCACCTGGGGGCCGTAAAGCGCCAGGGCCTGGGCCAGGAAAGCCGGATCTTCTAGGGCTGCCGTACCCAGGATCACCCGATCCGCCCCGGCAGCCAGGTATTGCTTGATCAAGGCCAGGCTGCGGATACCGCCCCCCACCTGGGTGAACAGGCCCGCCTCCGCCAGCAATTGGGCGATCAGCGGGAAATTGCCGGGACGGCCGTTCTTGGCCCCGTCCAGATCCACAATATGCAGGCAGCCGGCTCCGGCTGCCCGGAAAGCCGCCGCCGCTTCCAGGGGCGTCTGGGCATAGACCGCCATTTGCTGATAATCGCCCTGCCGCAGCCGTACCACGCGGCCTGCCCTGATGTCGATGGCCGGGAATAGCTTCATCATGAATACTCCTTTTGTTGTTTTTAAAACCGTTCTTCTTTTTCAAAAGAAGAACCAAGAAAACTTTAAAGGTCTTTACCTGGTGTCTTAAAATTTTTCTTTCAATATATAAATTAAATGGTTTTTATATTTAATATTAATTATTAAAAAGAAAATGGTCAGCATCAGCAGCCGGTAATATTAAATAAATTTGAAATTCTTTTGCTTCTTTTCTTATAAGAAAAGAAGGGTTTTAAAGCGTCAGCGCGCCTCACATCTCCGTAAAGGCCCGGAGGATGTCCAGCCCGGCGGCGCCGCTTTTTTCCGGATGGAACTGGCAGCCCAGGATTTGCTCCTGCCAGACCAGGGCCGGGATGTCCAGGCCGTAATGGGCGGTGGCGGCCAGGGCGCTTTGGCAGCCCTTGCCATAATAGGAGTGGACGAAATACATATAGGCGCCGGCTTTGGTGTAGCGGAGCAGGGGGCAGTCCGGTTTGTGGATCTCCAGGCTGTTCCAGCCCATATGGGGGGTTTTCAGGTTCAGGCCGGCTTGGGCCAGATCTTCCGCCAGGGCATACATGCCGCCGCTGATTAATCCCAGGCCCTGGTGATGGCCGTATTCAAAGCCTTCGCTGAACAGCAGCTGCATACCTAAGCAAATGCCCAGCAGGGGCTTGCCCCGGGCTGCTTCGTCCTGGAGCAGGGGGGTGAGGCCGCTCTGGTTCAGCCGGGCCATGGCGTCGCCGAAAGCGCCGACGCCGGGGAGTATCAGCCGCTGGGCGGCGCGGATCCGGGCCGGGTGGTTGGTGATTTCCGCTGCTGCGCCGATCTGCTTTAATGAACAGGCCAGGCTGTAGAGATTGCCCAGGCCATAATCGATGATGGCGATCATCGGACCGTCCCTTTCGTGGAGGGGATACGCTGGGGAAAGCGGTTGTCCGGGGCAATGGCCGCGGCTAAGGCCCTGGCCGCGGCTTTGAAAGCCCCCTCGATGATATGGTGGCTGTTTTCCCCGGCCAACTGCCGCAGATGCAGGGTCAGCTTGGCTTCCCGGCAAAAGGCCAGCCAGAATTCTTTGACCAGCTCGGTGTCGAAATCCCCCACTTTTTGGCTGGGGATGTGCAGCTCCGCGCAGAGCAGGCCCCGGCCGCTGATATCCACTGCCGCCAGGATCAGGGCTTCGTCCATGGGCAGCAGCATCTGGCCGTAGCGGGTGATGCCCCGCCGCTCTCCCAGGGCCTGGTCAAAGGCCCGGCCCAGCAGGATGCCGAGATCTTCCGCAATGTGGTGGAAATCCACCTGGCTGTCCCCCTGATAATCAAGGCACAGGCCAAAATTGCCATGCCGGGCGAAAAGGGCCAGCATATGGTTGAGGAAGCCGCAATCGCCGTTGATCGTATAATCGCCGCTGCCGTCCAGATCCAGCTGGAGCTTGACAGTGGTTTCCGTGGTGGCCCGGTTCAAGTCTGCCTGACGCATTTATCTCGCCTCCAAAATATTTTCCGTGGCTTGCAGCAGGGCGGCCATCTCCGCTTCCCGGCCAATGCTGATGCGGACATAATCCGCTACCCGCTTTTCCGGGAAATGGCGTACCAGGATCTGCCTCTCCCGCAGGGCCAGGCTATAAGCCTGGCCGGAGATTTTGGGCTGGGCCCCGGCCAGCAGGAAGTTGGCGGCTGAAGGGGGGACGCTAAAGCCCAGTTCCAGCAAGCCCTGGCGCAGTTTTTCCCGGCTGGCCAGGATACGGTTCCGGCAGCGCTGGAAATAGGCCTGATCCTGCAGGGCCGCCGCCCCCAGAGCCTGGCTGATCCGGTTCACATTATAGGGGTTGAAGCTGTATTGGATCAGCTTCAAATCGCTGATCAGAGCCGGGGAGCCCAGGGCCAGCCCCAGCCTGGCGCCGGCCAGGGAATAAGCCTTGGACAGGGTACGGATGAGCAGCAGATTGTCATAGCCGGCCAGCAAGGGCAGGGCGGTGGCCGGGGCGAAATCCCCGTAAGCCTCGTCCAGGATCAAAAGCCGCTGCCGGTCTTGTTCCAGCAGGGCCCGGATCTGGCCCATATCCAGCCAGAGGCCGGTGGGGGCGTTGGGATTGGCCAGCAGCAGGGTTTGTTTTTTGCCCCTGAAAAGACTGGGGGAGAGGGTGAAATCCGGGTTTAGGGCCAGGGTTTCCAGGGCCGCTCCGTAAAGATCGGCGAACACCGGATAAAAGCCGTAGCCCAGCTCAGGCGTGCAAATGCCGGAACCGCCAAAAGCCTGGAAGCAAAAGGCCAGCAATTCGTCGCTGCCGTTCCCGGCCAAAACCTGGCTGGGCTCCAGGCCGTAAAGCTGGGCCGCTGCCTGGCAAAGCCCGGTGCATTCCGGGTCCGGGTAGCGGGCCAAGTCTTCCGTCCGGGCCTGGGCCAGGGCCTGTTGTACCAGGGGGCCGGGAGGGTAGGGGTTTTCATTGGTATTCAGTTTGATCAGCCGGGCCATGTCCCGGGGCTGCTCCCCAGGGGTATAGGGGCTGAGCCGGGCCAGGCGGCTATTGAGAAAGCGGCTCATCTGACGCTCCGATCTTGATCTTCCAGGCGCAGCCGGACGCTGGCGGCATGGGCCTCCAGGCCTTCCCGCTCCGCGAAAGCCGTTACCGCCGGGGCGGCAGCGGTCAGGGCCTCTTTGCTGAACCGGAGATAGCTGCTGCGTTTGATAAAGTCATCCACTGAGAGGGGGCTGGAAAAACGGGCCGTGCCCGCGGTGGGCAGCACATGATTGGGCCCGGCCCAATAATCCCCCAGGGCTTCCGGGGTATCATGGCCCAGGAAGATGCTGCCGGCGTTTTTCACCAGGGGCAGTAGGGCCAGGGGGTCTGCCACGCAGAGCTCCAAATGCTCCGGAGCCAGGCGGTTAGCCAGGGCGATAGCCTGTTCCAGATAGGGGGCCAGGATGATTTTGCCCTGGCCTTGTAAGGCGCGGCGGGCAATCTCCGCCCGGGGCAATTCAGCCAATTGCTGTTCCAGCTCCCGCGCCACCTGTTCCGCCAGGCCCCGTTCCGTGGTGATCAGCACCGGGGCGGCCAGGGGGTCATGCTCGGCCTGGGACAGCAGGTCTGCCGCCACATAGCGGGGATTGGCCGTATTGTCGGCAATGATCAGGATCTCGCTGGGCCCGGCAATCATATCAATGGCTACCTGGCCGAAAACCTGACGCTTGGCCGTAGCCACGTAAATATTGCCCGGCCCGACGATTTTATCCACCTGGGGCAGGGTCTCGGTGCCATAAGCCAGGGCGGCCACGGCCTGGGCCCCGCCCACCCGGTAAATCTCGCCAACGCCCGCGGCCCCGGCGGCGGCCAGGATATCCGGGTTAACCCGGCCCTCCGGCCCCGGCGGCGTCACCATGACGATGCGTTCACAGCCGGCCAGCCGGGCCGGGATGGCGTTCATCAGCACGCTAGAAGGGTAGGCCGCCGCCCCGCCGGGCACATAGATGCCCACCCGGCTGATGGGCAGGAAGCGCTGGCCCAGCAGCACGCCGTCGGGCCGGGTGTAGACGATGTCCGTCCGCAGCTGGCGGCAATGGAAATCCCGGATATTTTCAGCCGCCTGGTTGAGGATCTCCCGGAAGCTTGGCTCCCGGCTTTCCCAGGCCGCCTGGATCTCTTCCGCGCTGACTTGCAGCTCTGTTAAGTCTACCCGGTCGAAGCGGGCGGTATAAGCCCGCAGGGCCTGGTCGCCCTGATCCCGTACCTGGCGGATAATCTCCGCCACGGTTTCCTCGATCTCTTGGTTTTGCTCAGCCCCGCCCCGTTTCAGGACTTCCCCCAGGGGCAGCAGGGCGCTGTCGAAGATGCGTATCATAGATTGGCCTCCAATTTGCGTTTGATCTGGTCGATCAGCGCCATCTGAAACTGGTAGCTGCTTTTATTGGCGATCAGCCGGGCTGAGCTTTCGGCGATTTCCGCCACGATGCTGAGCCGGTTTTCCCGGATGGTGGCGCCGGATTGGACAATATCCACGATCACATCGGAGAGGCCGATGACCGGGGCCAGCTCCACGCTGCCGTGAAGCTTGATGATCTCCACCTGGCGGCCCTGGGAGAGGAAATAGTCCCTGGCCACCCGGGGGTATTTGCTGGCTACCCGGAGGGGCCGGGAATGGTCGTCCTGCCAGCCCTGGGGCGCGGCCACGGCAAAGCGGCAGATGCCCAGGGCCAGATCCAGGAGCTCATAGATATCCGGCTCTTCTTCCAGAAGCACATCCTTGCCGGCGACGCCGATATCGGCGGCCCCATGCTCCACATACATAGCCACGTCGCTGGGCTTCACCAGCAAATAGCGGACACCCTGGGCCGGATTGTCAAAAACCAGGCGGCGGTTGTCCTCCAGCAGGCCCGGGCAGCCGTAGCCGATGGCGGCAAAGCGCTGGTAAGCGCTTTTGCCCATTCTGCCGGTGGGCAGCGCGATATTGATCATCAGCAATCCTCTCCTAAGTCCATGATGCGCCGGGCTTTCAGTCCCGGCAGGGGCGCGGCTTCCGCCCGGACGCTGAGGCCCTGGGCCGTCAGCCGCCGCACCGCCCTGGCTGTCTCAGCCGGGCTGGCTTCGCCATAGAGCAGCAGCACATCCAATTCTTCGTCGGGGCATTGGCGGAACAGGGGCCGCAGCTCGCTTAAGTAGAGGGCAAAACCGATGGCGGGCTGGGGCTTATTGAAGCGGCGCAGCATATTGTCATAGCGGCCCCCGGACAGCACCGGCCGGGGCAGGCCCTGGATATAGCCCTGGAAAATCAGGCCGTTATAATAGTCGAAGTCATTGAGCAGGGACAGGTCGATCCGGAGCTTCAGGGGCATCTCCCAAGCCGCCAGGGCCGCCAGCAATTGGGCCAGGGCCTGCACAGCCTGGTCCATGGCCGGATTGACGCTGATCTTTGCCAGCATGGCCAGGGATTCCTGGGGTTCCGGGGGCAGAGAAATCAGTTGGTAAATGGCCTGGAGCAGCCTTTCTTCCACCGGCAGTTCTCCCAGGGCCAGGCGGATATCGCTGGCGCTTTTCCGGCGGATGGCTTCCGCCAGGCGCTGGCGCAGGCCTTCCTGATCTGGGAATTCCGTCAGCAGGGCGCCCACATAGTCCATTTGGCTGATGCTGAGGAAATATTCCCTGGCTTCCCCCGGGGGCCCGGCCAGGATGGCGGCGGCTTCCAGGGACTGGAGGGCCAGGGCAGCCACCTCGGCTTCGCCATAACCCGGCCCGGCGCCGATGAATTCCAGGCCCATTTGCTTGATCTCCGTCAGCTGCTCCGCGCCTTTTTGCCGCCGGAACAGATGCTCGGAATAAAACAGCTTCCGGCTGGCCTGCTCCGCCTTGGTCTCCTTGACAATGCTGATGGTCACATCCGGCCGGAGGGCCATCAGGCGGCCGTTGCCATCGGTAAAAGTCAGCAGCCGGCCCTGGTTGAGGAAGTTCCGGTTCTCCCGGTATAAATCATAGGGCTCAAAATGGTTCATCCGGTATATTTCATAACCGTAGCTGCGGTATAAGGCTCTCAGCCCCAGGGGCAGCCTTTCCTCAGCGCAGAGGTTTTCCCGGTTCATGGTTTTTGTCCGCCTCCTCTCTGGTACGCCGCTTGCCCTAGCATACAATATTTTATCTTGCTAGTCAAGTAGAGAAGTAAAGTAAATGTTTTCTGACAATATACCCGGTGAGGTTTTCCAGGCATTTCACCAGGCTGGCCGGGATTTTTCATTTGCCTTTTATGGCTTTTGGCGATATAATGATAATCGGTCTTAGTGGGACAACGGAGGATAAAAGCATGTATGATTTAATCGTCAAAAATGGTTTGATCGTCAACGCGGTTGGCTCAAACCGCCAGGACCTGGCTATCGCCAACGGCAAGATCGCCCGGATAGCCGAGGCGATAGATGAACCGGCCCAGCTGGTGCTGGATGCGGGGGGCAAACCGGTGCTGCCCGGGGGTGTCGACCCCCATACCCATTTCGACCTGCAGGCCGGCAGCTTCCGCACGGTGGATGATTTCAGCTACGGCACCCTGGCCGCCCTGGCCGGGGGCACCACCGCCATTATCGACCACCCGGCTTTCGGCCCCACCGGCTGCCCGCTGATGCATCAGATCAGCCAATACCATGAGCTGGCCAAGGGCCATTGCTATATTGATTACAGCTTCCATGGCGTGATACAGCATTGGAACGACCAGGTCAGCCAGGATCTGGCTTTGCTGAAAGCCGCCGGGATTTGCAGCGTCAAGGCTTATATGACCTATGATTTCCGCCTCAGCGACCAGGAGCTGCAGGCCCTGTTCAGCCGGGCCAATGAGCTGGATCTGCTGGTAACCGTCCATGCGGAGGATCATGAGGCGATCACGGCTTTGCGGAAGATGTACGGGGACGCCGGTTTGCTCTCCCCCTATTACCATGCCCTGTCCCGGCCCAACGGCTGCGAGGCCAGGGCGGTGGAACGGGCCCTTTATGCCGCCCATCAGGCCGGGGACGCGCCGGTTTATATCGTCCACCTTTCCACCAGGGAAGGGCTGGAAGAGATCCGGGCCGCCCGCCGCCGGGGGCAGCAAAATATTTTTGCCGAGACTTGCCCCCAGTATTTGCTGCTGGACAGCGGCTGCTATCATGCCCATCCCGATGGGCTAAAATACATCATGTGCCCGCCTTTGCGCAGCGCCGCCGATAACGAGGCCCTGTGGCAGGGCCTGGCGGCAGGGGATATCCAGACCGTAGGCACGGATCATTGCTCCTTCAATATGGCCAGGCAAAAGCTGGCCGGGGCGGCGGATTTCCGCCAGACCCCCTCCGGCGCGCCAGGGGTGGAGGAGCGCCTGGCCCTGCTCTATACCTATGGGGTGGCCGCGGGCCGCTTTCCCCTGGAAAGGCTGGCGGAAGTAACGTCGGTCAACGCGGCCCGGCTGTTCGGCCTTTATCCCCGGAAGGGCGTGCTGCTGCCCGGGGCGGACGCGGATCTGGTGGTGCTGGATACGGCGGCCCGGCAGACCCTGCGCCAGAGCGCGCTGCACAGCATTTGCGATTACAGCGCTTATGAAGGCATGGCCGTCAGCTGCGCCATTGATACGGTGGTGGCCGGCGGCCAGGTGGCTTATCAGCGGGGCCAGGTCAAGGCCGCTGTGGGCCGGGGCGCTTTCCTGGGCAGGAATATTGAGCGGAAATATTGGCAGGATATGCGGTAGCAGCTGCCTGGCTGGGTTTTTCCGGCGGTTGATAAAGGAGAAGACAGTGAACAAGCGATTGACCCGATACCTCTGCATAGGGCTCCTGGCCCTGCTGGTTTTCACCCTGGCTGCCGGCTGCAGCCGCCAAAGCCCGGTCAGCCAGGATCAGGCCCTGATCGACGCCCAGGTCTATGTGCCGGAGACGGTTTATATCGGCGGGGTGCTGCCTTTGAGCGGCGCCATGGCCGAGCAGGCCGAGAATACCCGGGCTGCCTGGGAAGTGGCGGGGGATATCATTAATAATCAGCATGACTTGGATTGGGATCTGGCCCAGAGCAGCGGCATCGCCGCTTATGGCCATGCCCGGCTGGCCCTGGTTTATGGGGATTCGGCGGAAAGCGTCCTTTCCGCGGCTCGGGCGGCTGAGGATTTGATCGACCAGGGCGTGGTGGCTCTGGCCGGCGCTTATCATACCGACCATACCGCTGCCGCGGCTCAGCGGGCCCATATCCATAAGCTGCCCATGGTTTGCGGCTCAGCCAAAACCGCCAAGCTGACCGATGGGACCAGCTATGATTTTGCCAAAGATTTCAACCGCCTGGCCCCCACGGACGTCCAGGAAAGCCAGCAGTTCTTCGCCTATTTGAAGCATTTGAACCAAACCCAGAACGCGGGCATCAGCAAAATCGCCATCGCTTATATGAACAATACCTATGGCCAGCATGTGCTGGGCACTTTCAATACCTATGCGGAGCAGTACGGCTTCCAGGTGGTGGCCCGGGTGGTCTATGAGCCGGATACGGAAAATGTGGCGGTGGAAGTGGAAAAGATGATCAGCAACAGCCCGGACGCGATTTTCCAGGCCAGCTCCCTGCAGGACCTGATCCTCTTCGCCAAGGCTTACGGGGACAGCGAATACCAGCCCCAGGCGGCGTTATGTTACAGCGGCGGCTTTCAGAGCGGGGAATTCGCCCGGGCCGTGGGCGCGGACGGGCTGGATTATTTCGCCGGGACCATGATCGTACCTTTGCCAAACAGCGGCCAGGCAGCCGGCGGCGGACAGGCCCTGGTCAAGGAAGCGGACCAGACCGGGGAGATTTTCCGCTATATCAACAGCCTGTACAAAAAGAAAACCGGCAAGGATATGGACAGTACGGCCCTGCTGGAGTTTTCCTCCATCATCGTCCTGGCCCAAGCCGTGGCGGCCGCGGGCAGCACCGACGGCGTCCTGCTCAGCCAGATCCTGAAGGATACGGTTTTCGACGCGCCTTATCTTTACGGCAACAGCGTGGATTTTGACGATTTGGGCCAGAACACGGTTTTCCCCGGCTATATGGTGCGTATCGTAGGCGGCCAGTATGAGAAAGCCTATTGAACCGGCCGGATTTAGATTGAAGATCAGCAAAGAAAACAGCAGCCAAAGCTGCTGTTTTTTTCGGTTCCGCCGGGCGTAAGGACAAAGGTTATGAAAAGCCTTTGCCGCAAATATATTATTCTGAGGTGATATTGGTGGATAGCGCGCAAAAAAGCGTGGCCGCCGTGACCGCGCTGGCCATTGCCATATCAGAAGGAAAAAGCAAGCGGGAGCTGATCTATATCTCGGAAATGCTTTCCCTGCTCAGCCATGCTGTACGGGCCATCACCATTGCCATGATTGATTTCAACAAGCATGAAGGGGATTAAGAAGCCGCTTACATTTTGTCCCCAACCGCATATACTGGATTATGAACTGATCCGCCGGGGGTGATACGATGTGCTGTTTATTAGGGACACTGGTCACAGTGGCCGCGCTTGACTCCTTCTTCAATCCCTGCTGCTGCCGCCGCTCCTGCTGCTGCCGTACTTGCAACTGCCGCTGCGACTGCCGTTCCAGCTGGGGCTGCCGTTCTTGGTGTTAGGGCCTTTGCGTCAGGACCGGGCCCGGACCCAGGGGGCCTGGTAATCTGGTGAGTCCGGTAATAGAGAGAGAGTTGACAAAACTTTGCCCCGGCTGGAAGCTGCCGGGGCTTCTTTGTCCCTTTGGCTCAGGGTTGGGAAAGGGACAATATCGCTTCCAGCTCTTCTTGCCAGCGGGGATTATGGATTTTCAGATGCTTGCCGCCGTAACGGTCGGGGATGGAGATATAGTCGTTGCCAATGACATGGATGTTCAGGTATAGCGCCTGTTCCTGATCCTGGATGCGGATGGTATACTGATCCTGTCTCTCAAAATACACCAGATTGGCCAAAACCCGCCGGAAGGCCGTATCCAGCAGCAGCGCTTTCAGCCGTGCTTTTCCCTCTTCGCCCAGGAGGACTTCCCGGGCCCCGGTCCCGTCCGGAGCGTCTTTGCCCAGCCGGATCTCCGTGCTTTCGTTGATCTTTAGTACGCCGGGGATCTCTCTGCCGGCCACATAGAAATAGTCGTAAGCAGCCAAGGCGACGGTGGCCAGGATCAGGAGCAAGAGGAGTGTGCCCAAGCGTTTTCTCATTCGGATTGACCCGCGCTTTCTAACGGATTGGTTAAAGACGGGGGATTGGCTGCCGGGGCAGGCAGGGCCAGCATCACCTGGGTGCCGATACCGGCCCGGGACAGCACTTCCAGATGGCCGCCGTGGCGGGTGGCGATCCATTTGGCAATGGACAGGCCCAGGCCCGCGCCGCCGGTGGCCCTGGCCCGGGATTCATCCGCCCGGTAAAAGCGGTCAAAGATCTGGGGCACGATTTCCGGGCTGATGCCGATGCCGTCGTCAATCACGGAGATCCTGGCCCAGGCCTGATCCAGCCGGGCCTCCACCCGGATATGGCCGCCGGGATCCGTGTATTTGATGGCGTTATCCACCAGAATGCGCAGGGCCTGCTTCAACAGGGCCCGGTCAGCCTGGATCAGCAGGGGCTGGGCCCGCACCTGGAAGTCATGGCCGCTGTCGATTAATTGGGTTTCGTTGACCACTTCCTGGGCCAGCAGGGCCAAGTCGATGGCTTCCGGCTGCAGGCGGATGGTGTTGTTATCCCCCCGGGCCAGGAACAGCAATTGCTCCACCAGATCCTTCATATTGGCAGCTTCGTCCTTAATGGCGGTGATGGATTCCTGCAGGGTCTTTTGATCGTTTTTGCCCCAGCGGTCCAGCAGATTGGCATAGCCCTGGATCACGGAAATCGGCGTGCGGAGCTCATGGGAAGCGTCGGAAACAAAGCGTACCTGGGCCCGGTAGGCGGCGTTGATCCGGTCCAGCATGCCGTTGATAGCCTGGGCCAGGTTCCGCAATTCCTCCTGGGTCTCGTCCACCTGGATGCGGGTGTCCAGCCGGGCGGCGTTGATGTTTTCCAGCTTCCCGGCCAGGGCCGCCATTTTATCCGGATCAAACTGGCTGCCGGCCCGGTTCAGGCTGTGGGCCGCTTCCGCCAGCTGGGAAATGGGGGCCAGCAGTTCCCTGGCCAGGCTCTGGTTTTTGGAGATGCCGGAAAGCAGGGTGAGCAGCTGATAAATCAGCAGGATGATAGCGGCATAACGGAAGAAACGGCAAAAAACGCCCAAAGGCACGGCGATTTGATAAGTGCTTTCCCCCTGCTGGAAAAAGACCAAATAGGCCAGGTTATCCAGCCTCTGGAACCAGGAATCCCCTGCTGGGCCAGGCAAATCCAGGCTGCGGCGGCTTTCGCTGATGGGCGCCGGCAGCAGGCTGGAAAAGGGGGCGATCACCCGGATGCCCGGAGGCTCCCCCCGGTAGAGGCGGACTTCAACGCCTTCGGTATTGGCCTGCGCCACCGCAGGGGTGGCTCCGGCCGCCAGTTGCCGGGCAGCTTCCCCGGCCCGGCCTTCGCCATAAATGAGCAGGCAGGCGCTGATCAGCAGGCAGAGCAGGATATCCAGGGAAAGGAACAGGCCCAGGGCACGGAAAAACAGCCGCGAGCTGAGCTTGCGGACGATAGAAGTGCTGAATTTACCGGTTTCCCCATAATTGCCGGCCTGATTACTCATCCTTGATCACATAACCCACGCCCCGTACCGTATGAATCAGTTTAATATTGAAGACATCGTCGATCTTGCTGCGGAGGAAGCGGATATAGACGTCCACCGCATTATTGCCCCCGTCAAAGTCATAGTCCCAGACATTTTCCAGCAAAGCCTCCCTGGACAGCACCAGGCCTTTGTTTTTCAGCAAATAATGGAGCAGGTCAAATTCCCGCTTGGTCAGCTCCACTTCCTCCCCGGCCACTGTCACCAGGCGGCGCAGGGGGTCCAGCTTTACCCTGCCGCTGCAGAGGTTTTCCGCCTCCGCTTTATCCTGGCTTTTCCGGAGAGCGGTGCGGATACGGGCCAGCAACTCCTCAATAGCAAAGGGCTTGGTCACATAATCATCCGCCCCCAGATCCAGGCCGGAGACTTTGTCCATCACACTGTCCCTGGCCGTGAGCATGATCACCGGCAGGCTGGAACTCCGGCGAATGCGGCGCAGGACTTCCATGCCGCTCAATTCCGGCAGCAGGATATCCAGCAGCACCAGGTCAAAAGGCTGGGACAGGGCAAGCTCCAGGCCTGCCCTGCCGTTAAACGCCTTGACTACCGTATAACCCTCGTAGCAGAGCTCCAGCTCCACAAAGCGGGCCAGCTTTTCTTCATCTTCGATCAGCAGTATTTTCGCGCTCATTTGTTCCTGCCTTATCCGGGGTTTATTTGCTCTCGCTGAAATTGCGCTTGATATCCTCCGCCGCGTTGGTGGCGCCGTCCATGACCCGGTTCACGGATTCCCGGCCCAGGTCATCACCGCGGAAGCGGTAGCGGAAGCCCAGGAACAGGGTGATGATGAACAGGGGCACCGAGACCCAGAAGAGGAAGAGCAGCAGCAGCGCCACTACGGTGACGGGCAGGGAGAAAACCACGTTGCCCAGTCTTTCCGCTTCCAGATAATTGGTATTGCCCTTGTTCAGCAGCCTGCCGCAGAAGCGGCCGAAGCGCCGCATCATCTGGCCGAAGCTCTCCCCTTTGGGCTGGGATTTGGCTTCCTGCCGGGGGGGCTGTTCTTCCTCGGCCTGGTGCTGGCTGCTGTAGTAGCCGCCCCCTTCCGGCGGGGCCACCTTGCCCTTCCGCTCCAGGTAGATCAGGGCGTTCAGCATATCCCCGTCAGCGGCTTCCAGAGCCCCCTTGGCTTCCTCAAAGCTGACATTGGCCTTTTCCCTGAGCCGTTCCACTTGTTCTAATGTGATCATGATCGTTGCCTCCGTTCGTTTGTTATGGCTTAAGCATAGCAGACGAACCTTCAAGCACAATTTGGGCAAAATTAAAAACAGATTAAAATTCAAAGGCCAAGCTTCATTTCTATTTTACAGGCCGGGACAGGCCCTGTCAACAAGGCTGTTATAGCCGGTATCAAGAGACAAAAACCAGCCCCAATAGACACGGGCCGGTTCCTCTCTGTGAAGGCTATATAATATGGAAGATTTGTGTGGTAGATTTCGGTAAAAAACTAGCTGTGATAAAAAGCGTTCACCGCGGCGAAAAAGGCGTCGATATTATCCCAGCTGCTGGCAGGAGGAATATCGCAGCCGGAAGAAACGGTGAAATTGGCATGGCCGCGGCAGTCTTCCAGCAAACCCAGGGTTTCCGCCTGCATCAGCTGGGGATTGCCGCCCCGGAACAGGTCCGCCGGGCTGAGATTGCCCATGACCAAAACCTGGTCCGGCATTTTTTCCAGCATCTCCCGCATATTGACCGCATTGCCGAAATGGTAGCCCATGGCCCCCAGCTCCGCCAGCTCCTTGGTCATCTGGCTGGTGGAATTGCCGCAATTATGATAAAACACGGCAAAGTCGTCGCTTTGGGTTCCGGCGATGATGGTTTTCATGTAATTGCCGGAGAATTCCACCATCAGCTGTGCGGAAAGCAGGCCGGCGGCCGGCTCCGCCACCACCACGCCCTGAGCGCCGGCAGCTTTATAAGCCTTGATGTAGTCGGTGATAAAGGCGGCGGCTTTCTCCAGGGTGGCATGGACCAGCTCCGGCTCGGTATAGCAATTTACCATGATCTCGGTCATGCCGATCAGGCGGCCGGAGAGGGAGAAAGGGCCGATCACCCCGGCCAGCACCGGCCGGTCGGTGATCAGTTGCCGGGCCTGGGCAATGGCCTCAATATAGAGGCCGGTGCGGCCCGCGCCCACGGCAGGCACAGCCAGGGCCCGGGCGTCCGCTTCGCTGTTGATGATATGCCCGATGACGGTGGGCACCTCGTCGTCCGTCACCCGGATCTCCGCGCCGAAAGCCTCAGCCTCCACAGAAAGATCCATCAATGATACGGCGGCGGCCGCCGGGCAGCGATCCGCCACAGCCTTCATGCCCTGGGCTTGGAGGCCGCTGTTACTGATCAGCTCCGCAACAGTGATGTTCAATAATTGCGTTGCGGGAAAAGACAGGATCGGCAGGGGCTTTTTAATGTCCAAGGCGATCTGGTCTTTTACCCATTGGCGCATATTCATATAAATATTTCCTCCTTATTTCCCGGAAGACCGCCCGGAGGGGCGAACGGGAACAGGCAGCGTTAGCAAAAACGCGCCCTATTATCAGCATAGGGGCGGGCCTAGCTGGCCAGAAGCTCTTTAACCTTCTGCGCGGCAGCGCCGGCGTCCGATGCGTAAATATCAGCGCCGATCTCTTTGGCAAAGGCGGCGGAAACCGGGGCCCCGCCGATCAGGATCACTACCTGATCCCTGAGGCCGGCGGCGGTGATCGCGGCCACGGTATCGCGCATAGCGTCCATGGTCGTGGTCAGCAGGGTGGAAATGCCGACGAAGCGGCAGTCGGGATTGGCCTTCAGCGCTTCCACAAAGCGCTCATTGGGCACGTCCACACCCAGGTCGATGATTTCCAGGCCAATGCTTTCCACCATCAGGGCCACCAGGTTTTTGCCAATATCGTGCAAATCGCCGGCCGCGGTGCCGATTACCATCTTACCCAGTTTGGAATTGCCGCCATCGCCTAGATAAGGCTTCAGCGATTCCACGCCACGCTTCATGGTCAGCGCGGATACCAGCATTTCCGGCACAAAGACCTCGCCGGCCTGGAACCTTTCGCCGATTAGATCCAAAGCGCTGATCATAGCGTTCAGGATCGCATTGGGATCCTGTCCGTTGTCCAGGGCGCTTTGCACAACGGCCTCAATTTCTTTCACCTTGCCAAATTCTACAACCTTTTGAATTTTCTCAAACATGACGACATCCTCCTCGCAAATAATAAATTTACGGTGATTGCCAGCGGGCCGCCGTATGAACCCGAGTCTTTAACGGGGGAAATGATGTCTGGTAACGGTGCTTTAAAGTCAAATTAAAAATATGTGACGAATCGCTAAATTCAAAATATTACGCTTTATGATTTACTATTTTATCGGCTTAATCCCAGAGGATATAGCATTTTCTTGGGATAATTTTATACTTTCCTGCTTTTCGAAAAGATTTCGCTGCTTTTTGCTAAAGGCCCGGCGGCTTTACAGTTTTTGCCGCCGATGTTATAATGGCTGCAACCAGGCTTGGAGGTACGGGATGAATTTTATTGATCAGCTATCAGCAAATATGTCGGTTTTCAGCGCGGCAACCGGCCTGAACGTGGCGATTCTGGACAGTGCGGGCCAGACGGTGGTCAGTTTTGGCGACGCCTACCGCTTTTGCCGCATGTTCCAGGCCCATACCGGGGCCTATTGCAGCTGCAACAGCGTACATAGCAAAGGCGGCCAGTTCGCGGCCACCCTGGGTGAGTGCTATTTTTATCTTTGCTCCGCCCAGCTGGTGCATTTTTCCGTGGCCATCACGGAAGATAACCGCTATATAGGCAGCGTGCTGGTGGGCCCGGTTTTGCTGTCAGGGATGGAAAATGTGTCTGTGGATATGATTATGCAGCGCTATAATATTCCCGGAGGGGAAAGGGAAGCCTATATTTCCGCCCTGGCGGAAATCCCCCTGATTATTGAGGCCGACCGGGCTTACTATATCGGCAAGCTCCTGTTTCAGCTGGTCTATAATCTGCTTTCCCATGAAGACCGGCAAATCACCCTGGAACGGCGGCTGGTCAATCAGCAGCAGGCCCGGATCGGCGAATGCCTGCAGCGCCTGGTTGACGCGGGCAATCCCACCCAGACCCAGCTGCGGCAGGAAAAGGAGCTGGTGGAGCGCATTGCCGAGGGGGATTTAGAGGGCACCCAGGAATTGCTCAATAATATCATCGCCCATATCTACTTTTCCGCCGGGAATAATGTGGAATTGATCAAGATCCGCATGAATGAGCTGATGGGCGTCCTGTCCCGGGTGCTGCTGCAAACCACGGATTCGCCGGATACCGTCTATGAGATTGTCGGGCGCTTCCAGCGCTGCTGCCTGGGGGTTACGGATTTGGTGGAGCTTTCCCATGCACTGGCTGATTCGCTGCGGGTTTTCATCGACTTGGTGCGGGCGGAAATGGCGAATCAGCGGGGCAATGCCATCCGGAAAAGCCGGCAATATATCGAGCATAATTTTGCGGAAGCCCTCACTGTGGAGCAGGTGGCGGCTCATGTCTCCCTGAGCCCTTCGTATTTCTCCCACCTGTTTAAAGACTATACGGGTATGACCTTTTCCGCTTATTTGATGGACTGCCGTATGGATATGGCCAAAAAGCTGTTGAAAAAGGGCGGCCTGTCCCTGGCGGAAATCGCCCAGCAGCTGGGCTATGAAAATCAGCAGTATTTTTCCCGGGTTTTTAAGAAAAAGGTGGGCGTTACCCCAGGCCAATACCGCAAGGGGCTGCTGCCCAAATAAACCGCGCCTTGGTTTTACAGGGCGCACATGGCTTCATGCTGTTCCGGGTCAAAAGGCAGGCGGCGGCTTTCACATCTGGCCCGGGGGCAGAGGGCGCAGCTCTCAAAATCCTCTTCCGTCTCATAAACAATGCCGGAAGTGGATTTGAGCGGATCGATCAGGCCGCTGTCCAGGCAGCGGAGCCCGGCCCGCTGGTAAAGGCCGTCCATCAGCGAAAAAAACAGGCGCACATCGGCAACGCTCCAATCGATAATGGAACCGGGGCAGAGCAGCCGGTATTTTTTTATGCCAAAAAGCGGCTCCATCTCCCTGGCCATTTCCTCCATAGCCCGCAAATAGGCTAAATAAGCCAGCTGATCCAGGAGGTAATGATCCAGGGGATCTGTGGCCTCCCGGCATTTTTGGCTGATGGCGCAGCCGCAGGAGGCGATATAGACCAGCACCCTTTGGCTGTCTTGCAGTTTGGCGCTAAGAATACGGCTGCTGAACAGGCGACCGCCAATCATAGCGCCCTGGGGCAGGCGCCGCTGGACGCTGAATTCCCGGGCCAGATAGAGCGGGCGGAATAGCGCCCGGGTTTCCTGGTATAAGGAGAGGGCCCGCTGAAAGAGCTCCGCGTCCTCAGTGCAATGCAGCAGGGACAATAGCGCCGCCCGGTTTAATTCAAAGGGAATATCCAGTTTCAGTGTTTCGTTCATGACCGTGTCCGCTCGCTTTTTTGGCAATTTGCCTAAAATGAGTTCTCGCTGCCCCGGTTTATTCCTGCCGCCTTTTTTTATTGGCAAAGGCCAGCTAGGGCCGAACAAATGCGCTTGCCGCCGAATACAGACTATTTTATCTTTTTTATAATTTTTCGCTTTTTTGCAGTTTGCATATTGACAAATTCTGTAATGGTGGATATAATTTGAGAAATTAATCGCGATTAAATCACGGTTAAAACTAGATTTTATCTAAATTCTCAGCGCTTTTTAACCAAAACTTTGCATTATCCTATCTTTGGACAAAGCTTTTGGAGGTGCCGAAAGATTTTATTTATACATAATAAATTAATTATTATTCATATGGATTTTGAGGTAGCCTATGCCTAAACAGAACATCAGCAAAGGGCAGTACATCGTCGCGGCGCATAAAATTATTTTCGAGGAAGGACTGGAAGCCCTCAGCATCCGCCGCTTAGCTAATGATCTCCGCTGCAATACGGCGAACCTTTACCGTTATTTCTCAGGTGTGGAAGAGCTGGCGATGTATGCCGCCCTGGGCTATTTAAAGGATTATTTATCCGAAGTGAGCAGGCTGCTGGAGCGGGAAACGGATTGCCTGGCCCGCCATTTTGGGGTTTGGGATTGCTTTTCCAAGCATGCCTTTGCCAATGCGCCCATCTTCGACTTACTATTCTTTGGCAAATATAATCGCCGGCTTTATATTGTGATGAAAGAGTATTACGAGCTTTTTCCACAGGAAATCGTGGATCTGGGCAGTCTCCGGACCGTGTTCTTGCAGGGCGATTTTGATTACCGCGATTATCTGATGCTGGATGAATGTGTGAAGCGGGGCTGTATCGACGATAACGACGCGGTGATGCTGAACCGCTTTTCCATCAATCTGTTTAAGGGCTACTTCAAGAAAGTTTTGGATCTGAGCCTTGGGCCTCAGGAGCAGGACCATGAACGGGAAAAATTTCTGGAAGTGATCCATTTTGTTTTTGACCGCGTGGTGCGGAAACCATGATGCCCAGCAGGTCATAAGCCTGTGGAAATAACTTAGTCCAAGGAGGAGAATCCAATGCCCTATACCGCCACTAAAGAACAGCAACAGGTATTCATGAAAGATCACCAGCATTTGAAGCAGGCCCTGAACCTGGGAAAGGAAGCGCTCTGGCTGACCAGGGAGGAATGCGTGAAAGCCGGCCCTAGCCTGGAAGAAACCCTAGTTTTGATCAGGCAGGCGCTGACCGCCCATGGCAAAAAGGAATATGAGATGCCGGCCAAAATCGGCGTCCATCCCTGGAGCGATGTTTTTTACCATGCCATGCCCGCTTATGTCCCCAATAACCTGGCCTGCGGCATTAAATGGATTGCCTGTTACCCGAGGAATCCCAAAGAATTCGGCTTAGACCAGACCACCGGCCTATTGGTCTTAAACGATATTGAGACCGGCGTCCCGTATGCGGTCATGGATTGCGCCTGGGTCACCGCCATGCGTACCCCGGCGGTCAGCGCCCTCACCGCCGCCGCCTTCCATCCGGACGCGGAGTACTTCGGCATGTTCGGCTGCGGCGTACAGGGCATTGAGCATGTCCGCTTCATGAGCCGCGCTTTGCCCCGGCTGAAGAAAATCTATATCAACGATGTCCGGCCGGAAAGTGAAGATCAGCTGATCGCGGCTGTGGGGCCGGAAGTGGATGCGGAACTGATCAAGGCCGACCCTCAAACCATTGCGGAAAAATGCGAGGTGATGGCCTCCGCCACCATTATCCTGCTGGAGACGCTTTCCGTGGTGAAGCGGGAATGGGTGTCCCCGGGCCAGACCATACTTCCCTGCGACCTGAATACCTTCTGGGACCCGGCGATCCAGCGGGAAGCGGACAAATACTTTGTGGACAGCATTGAGGAGCACCGGCTGTTCGCCGGCATGGGTTATTTCCCCGGCGGGCTCCCTGAAATCAAGGGCGAAACCGGCGAGGTGCTGGCCGGGCTGATCCCCGGGCGCACCGGCAAGGATGAATTGATCGTGGTTTCCAATATCGGCATGTCCGTTTGCGACGTGGTCATGGGCAAGGCCATCTTTGAAAAAGCGCTGCAGATGGGCCTTGGCGTCAAGCTGCCCTTGTAAAATCTCGGCTGCGGACAAGAAAAAGAGGAGGAACATCATGTATTCCAAACCAATGTTTTCCCTGATCTCTCAGGCCGAGGTTAAGCGCCTGCACGAGGCGGCCGTCGCCATGCTGGATCGTTTCGGCATTGATGTGGGCGATCCCGCTGTCCGGGAGATGCTGCTGGAGCATGGCTGCAAGCTGATACATAAGAACCGCGTCCAGATCAGCCATGAGCTGATCGAGGCTATGCTGAAAAGCAATAAGCGGCAGGTCCAGTTCCGCAGCCTTTTTGGCCGGGATTTGCTGATCCAGGCCGGGAAGAACTATACCCATACCTTTGGCGGCGCCGCCGCCATCGTGGATCTGGATGGGAATTACCGGGAGCCCACGGGACAGGACCTGGTCAACGCTTATCGGCTCAATGACCATTTGGATAATATCGATATGGCCTGCGCCTTGGTTTACCCCTCTGACCTTGATAAACGGATGACCCAGTATCTGGAGGTGGCCCTGCCCTTGCTGAACAGCCAGAAGCCGGTATACGGCCCAGGGCTGGCAGATCCCGGTTCCGCCAAATACATTGCCAAGCTCAACGATATCCTGACCAACTGCGATCAGTCCGTACCCCGGCCTTTCCTGATCAATGTCTCGCCCCAATCGCCCTTTATCTGGACGAAGGATGATACGGACTGCCTGGGCTATGTGGTCAAATCCGGCATTCCCACCACACTGCTGGCCGCGCCCATGGCCGGCCTGACCAGCCCGCTGTCGGTGATCGGCTGCGTCACCCAGTGCCATGCGGAAATCCTGGCTTTTGCGGTGCTCTATCATCTGATCAATCCGGAGACAGTGCGTTTTTACGCTTCCCGCTGCTTCTTCCCGAATATGCGCACCTGCCAGCTGTCCATCGGCTTGCCGGAAAACGCCATTGCCAGCGCGCTCACAGCCCAGCTGGCCGAATACTGCGGCTTTATCTCCGATATCAATGGCGGCTATACCACCAGCTGCGATTCGGACGCCCAGATCGGCTATGAAAAGATGCTCAATTGCCTGCTGCCGGCCTTGGCTGGCGCCACCATGGTTACAGGCGCGGGCAGCCTGGCCGGCGGCACGGTCTATTCGCCGGTGGAGCATGTGATCGATGATGAAATCTTCGGCCGCATTCTGCGGGTGCTGGAGCCCTGTGTCGTCGATGAGGAAGCTTTCGGCCTGGAAGCCCTGGAAGACGTGGTGCTGGGCGGCAATACCTTCCTGCAGCAGCAGCATACGGTGGATGTCCTCCGCAGCGGCCAGCTGTTCAAGCCCACCATTTCCTTTAACGATACCTGGGCCGAATGGCAGGCTGCCCGGAAGCCGGATCTCCGGGAAAGGGCTGCCCAGCGCGCCCGGGATATCCTGAGCAAGCATGAGCAGCCGGAACTGGATCCGGCTCTGGTCAAAGAGATCAACGACCTGACCAAAGCGGCTGAAAAAGAGCTGCTTAGTTAAAAACAGGGGGTGCCTATGTCCGGCGTTGCCTTGACGTATTTGAATCAACAGCAATTGGCCCAGCTCCATGACGCGTCTTTGCGCATCCTGGAAAACCAGGGTGTCCGGGTGGAAGACCCGGCAATGCGGGATTTGCTTTGCCAACAGGGCTGTCAAGCCCGGGAGGAGCGGGTCTTCTTCAACCGGGAGCTGATCGCCGCCGTGGTGGCCGGGGCCCGGAACCGCATCTCTTTTTGCTGCGGCCAAACAAATCAGGGCTTTGTCCTGGAACCGGGCCGGGTGCGTACCCATAGCACCGGCGGCGCGCCTTGGGTGATGGATGTGCAAAGCGGCAGCCGGCGGAATGCGGGCAGCAGCGATATGATCAATGCCTTAAGGCTGATGAATCAGCTGCCGGAGCTGGATTTGCCCTGCTGCCTGTTCTACCCTGAGGAAGTGCCCGCCCCCATCAGCCAATATGTGCAGACAGAGACGATGTTCCGCACCTGCAAAAAACCGATTTACGCGCCGGGCGTCTCCACCGTGGGCAATGCCAAATATATTGCCGAGCTGTTCCAGGTTTTCGCCGCCGGCAACCAGGCTTATCCCGGACTGGTGGGAGTCTCTCCTGAATCGCCCCTTTATTTGCCCAAGGAGATCACGGATATCACCGCCATCCTGGCGGGGGCCGGCATACCCATTGCCATATTGGCCGCGCCCATGGCCGGCCTGACCGGGCCGATCACCGTTACCGGCTGCGTAGCCCAGTGCCATGCCGAGATCCTGGCTTTTGCGGCCCTGGCTTATCTGCTGCGGCCGGAAACGCCGCTGATTTTCAGCTACCGCCCCTTTTTCTGCAATATGAAACGGGCCCAGGCCATCCTGGGTTTGCCGGAAAACGGCATCGCCA
This sequence comes from Bacillota bacterium, assembly GCA_036733985.1. Classification (GTDB taxonomy): domain Bacteria; phylum Bacillota; class Dehalobacteriia; order UBA4068; family UBA4068; genus DAIMZM01. The sequence goes on along the minus strand of DAIMZM010000007.1, from coordinate 18,809 downwards.
GCGCCATCTGCGCCCAGTTGGCCGCTTATTGCGGTTTTCTCAGCGATGTTTACGGCTTATCCTGCACCGCCTATGGCTATGATGAGCAGACCGGCTATGAGAAAATGCATAATGCTTTGCTGCCCGCCCTGGCCGGGGCCAGCCTGATCACCGGTTTCGGCAGCCTGGCCAGCGTGATGTGCGGCTCCCTGGAGCAGCTGGTGCTGGATAATGAATTGTTCGCCATGGTGCGCCGGTCTTTCGCCGGCTTTGAGCTGGATGATGAGAGCCTGGGCCTGGAGGCCATCGGTAATGTGGCGGCGGGCGGCTCCAACTATATGGTGGAGACGCATACCCTGATGCATTTGCGGGATCCGGAAACTTTTATGGCCCGGCTGGGCTTTGATCAGATGCTGAGCGAAAGCGCGGCGGCTGAAAAGGGCCTGCTGGACAAGGCGGCTGAGGAGGTTGCGGCCCTGCTGGCCAAGGATGAGCCCCTGTCCTTGCCGCCGGAGACGGAAGCGGAGCTCAAGGCGATCCGTAAAGCCGCGGAACAGGAATTGCTGTAGGGTCGCCTGCTGGGACAGGGGCGAACCCGATGGCGCAGGACCTTTGAAATGATGCTAAGGCGGTGAGAAAGTGGCAAGATTTGTCTTGAAGCGGTTCTTAATCCTGATTCCCACCCTATTGGCAATAATTTTAATCGTTTTTCTGATTATGAGCCTGACGCCCAGCAACCCGGGGCAGGTGATGCTGGGGCCCAGGGCCAGCAAAGAGGCGGTGGCTCAGCTCAATCATGAGCTGGGGTTCGACCGGCCCCTCCTGGTCCGTTATGTCAGCTATGTGGGGGGATTGCTCCAGGGGGATATGGGTAATTCTTATACCACCGGCCGCGCCGTATTTTCGGAAATTACCAGCCGCTTTCCCATCACAGTGCGGCTGGCTGTATCAGCCATCCTGCTGGCGGTGGTGATCGGCGTCCCCTTGGGCATTATCGCGGCGGTCAAGCAATACAGCGTTTTTGACATAACCGGGACGTCCTTGGCCATGCTGATGGCTTCAATGCCCGGCTTTTGGCTGGGCCTGATGCTGATTTTGGTCTTTGCGCTGAAGCTGGCCCTGCTGCCTTCCTACGGCAATGATACCTGGGTGAATTTCATCCTGCCCTCCTTTACCCTGGCCATGCCCGTGTCCGCCTCCATCCTGCGCCTGACCCGCACCACCATGCTGGAGGCGATACGCCAGGACTTTGTGCGTACAGCCCGTTCCAAGGGCCAGAAAGAGCGGGTGGTCATCTTCCGCCATGCCCTGCGCAACGCCTTGTTGCCCATCATCACCGTGGTGGGTATGGAATTCGGCTGGCTGTTGGGGGGCGCGGTCGTTATTGAGCAGGTCTTCTCCATTAACGGGGTAGGCAAGCTGATTATTGAGGCTATCCGGATGAAGGATGTGCCGCAGATCACCGGCTGCGCCCTGTTCCTGGCCTTTTTCTTCATGATGGTGATGCTGATTATCGATCTGTTGTACGCCTTTATCGACCCGCGTATCCGCGACAGGTACAAAAGAGCCGCGACGCAGAAAGGATAACGCATGTCCGGTACGACAGCCAGCGCTTCGGTAAGCTTAGCGAAAAAGTATAAGAAGATGAGCCGCGGCAAAGAGATCTGGCGGCGGATGAAAAAGAACAAAATCGCCATGGTGGGCTTGGGCATCTTTACCCTGATCCTGCTCTGCGCCATCTTTGCCGACCTGATCGTCCCCTATGAACAGGCCCTGGAACAAAGGATGGATATGCGCTATGCCAAAGTCTCCGGCGAAGCCTGGTTCGGCTGCGATCTTTATGGCCGGGATATCTTTGCCCGCATCATCCACGGCACCCACTATTCGCTGCTGATGGGTATCGGCGCGGTGGCGGTGGGCATCACTCTCGGCGGTTTGCTGGGTTCCCTGGCCGGTTATTACGGCGGCTGGATCGATACCACGATCATGCGCATCCTGGATACCATCATGTGCATGCCCTTCATGCTGCTGGCCCTGGCCATTGTGGCGGCCTTAGGCGGGGGGCTGGTCAATGTGCTGCTGGCGCTGATGCTGGCCATGGTGCCTTACTATACCCGGGTGATCCGCTCGGCCATTCTCAATGTGGCCGGCATGGATTTCATCCGCGCCGGCAAGGCCTGCGGCACGCCCAGCCGCTACATTATCCTCAAACATATCCTGCCCAATGCCATCGGGCCGGTGATCGTGCAGGCCACCATGTCGGTGGGCTCGATGATCATCAACGCGGCGGCCATGAGCTTCCTGGGCATGGGCATCCAGCCGCCGGCGCCGGAATGGGGCGCGATGCTCTCCGAGGGCAAGGATTATATGCTCACCACGCCCCATATGGTCATCTTCCCCGGCCTGGCGATTATGCTGACGGCCTTGTCCGTCAATTTGATGGGAGACGGCCTGCGGGACGCGTTGGATCCCAGACTAAAGGATTGAGGTGAGGGGGAGGACTATGGAGCAAATACGCGAAACAGCGGCGGCATTGGCCGAGCCGTTGCCGGAAGACGTTTCAAGCAACGCCTTGCTGGAGATTAAAAACCTCAGCGTGATTTACGCTACTGACGACGCCGTGGTGCACGCGGTGAATAATATCAGCTTCTCCCTGGACGCCAAGGAGACCATCGGCCTGGTGGGGGAAACCGGGGCCGGCAAAACCACCACCGCTCTTTCCATCATGCGCCTGCTGCCGGAGCGCACCGGCCATATCATTGGCGGGGAAATCCTGCTGGACGGCGCGGATCTGATCAAGAAGTCCGATGCTGAAATGCGCCTGATCCGGGGCACCCTGGTATCCATGATCTTCCAGGATCCCATGACCTCCCTGAATCCGATTATGCCCGTGGGCGAACAGATCATGGAGTCCCTGGAAATCCATAATCATGAGGGCAAAAACAAAAAGGAATTGGACGAGCGGGTGGAAGAGCTACTATCCTTAGTCGGTATTCCGCCCCGCCGCAAGACGGAGTTCCCCCATCAGTTTTCCGGCGGCATGAAGCAGCGGGTGGTGATCGCCATTGCCCTGGCCTGCCGGCCGGAGCTGCTGATCGCCGACGAGCCTACCACCGCCCTGGACGTGACCATTCAAGCCCAGGTGCTGGAGCTGATGAGCGAGCTGAAAGAGAAGCTCAACACCTCCATGATCATGATCACCCATGATCTGGGCGTGGTTGCCGAGACCTGCGATAAGGTGGCCATCATGTATGCCGGCGAGATCGTGGAATACGGCATGGCGGAGGATATTTTCGAGGGCCCCCGCCATCACCCCTATACCGAGGGCCTGTTCGACTCCATCCCCAATTTGGAGGTGGAAACCCGGCGGCTCAGCCCCATCGACGGGCTGATGCCTGACCCCACTGATTTGCCCCAGGGCTGCCACTTCCATCCCCGCTGCAGGTACCGCCTGGATATCTGCTGCCGGCAGCATCCGGAGCTGGCTGCCTGCGGCAACGGGGACCGGCATCTTATCGCCTGCCATCTGCTGGCAAAGGAGGGCTAACCGTGGCGCCTTTACTGCAAATGATCGACTTGAAAAAATATTTCCAAGTGGGCAGAAACCGTTATCTGCATGCGGTGGACGGCGTCAACCTGGCCATTAATCAGGGCTGCACCCTGGGGGTGGTAGGGGAATCCGGCTGCGGCAAATCCACCCTGGGCATGGTGGTGCTGCGCCTTTTGGAGCCCACCGGCGGCCAGGTGCTGTTTCAGGGGCAAGACATCATGAAATACAAAAAGCGGCAGGAGCATTTGATCCGCCGCCAGATGCAGATCATTTTCCAGGATCCCTTTTCCAGCCTGGACCCGCGCATGCCGGTGAGCGACCTGATCTCCGAGCCCCTGGTGATGAACCATGTCTATACCAACCGTGCTGAGCAAACCCGGCGGGTGCTGCAGCTTATGGAGATGGTGGGCCTGGCTGAACGCTATATCAACACTTATCCCCATGAGATGGACGGCGGACGGCGGCAGCGGGTGGGCGTGGCCCGGGCTCTGGCCCTGAACCCCAAATTTATCGTCTGCGACGAGCCGGTCTCAGCCCTGGATGTTTCCATCCAGGCGCAGATCCTGAATCTGCTGATGGATCTCCAGGAGGAGCTGGACCTGACCTATATGTTTATTACCCATGATTTGTCGGTGGTCAAGCATATCTCCAATGAGATCGCCGTGATGTACTTAGGCCAATGCGTGGAGCATTCGCCCTCCCGGGAGCTGTTCAAAAACCCCTTGCATCCTTATACCCGGGCGCTGCTCTCCGCTGTGCCCATACCGAAACTGAACCGGGGCAAGAAGCGCCAGATCATTCGGGGCGAGGTCTCCGATCCGGTTGATCCCCAGCCCGGCTGCCGGTTTGCCAGCCGCTGCGAATTCGTCACTGATAAATGCCTGGGGCGGGATGTGCCCTTGAAGGACATGGGAAACGGCCATTCCGTGGCCTGCCGCCTTTACGATTGATCTAGCCGGCCCAGGGCAAAAGAAACCGATCCCGATCCCGGCCGATAGATAAAAAGAAAAAGAAAAAGCGAAAAAGTAAAAAAGTGAAAAACAAAAAGAGAGAAGGGGAGAAGAAGTTATGAAAAGAAGCATGAGCAAGAGCATTTTCGTAATACTGGCGATACTGCTGCTGACCATGGCCCTGGCGGCCTGTTCCGGCGGCGGTGAGGGCGCTGAACCGGCCGAAACCGGCGACGGGTTGCCTGCCGCTGACCGGGAGATGATTGTCGGCGTGGTCAAGGCCAACAGCAATTTTGACCCCTATGGCGCTTACGGCGACGAAGCCTACGGCCATATGCAGGTCTATGACACATTAGTGATCAAGGATGAAAACGGCGCGATCGCGCCCTCCGTGGCCAGCAGCTGGGAAGTTTCCGCCGACGGCCTGGTTTATACCCTGAAGCTGCGGGACGACGTCAAGTTCAGCGACGGCTCCGTCTTCAGCGCCGAGGATGCCAAATTCAATATCGACGCCGGCAAAGCCTCCTCCTTTACCCAGTGGGCCATGGGCGGCGTGGATAAATGCGAGGTTGTTGATAACAGCACCATTGCCATCACCCTGACGGATTCGGACGCCGGCTTCCTGGAAAAGCTGACCTGGATTTATCTGGTTGGCAAGGCCAGCTATGAAGCGGCCGGCGATCAGTACGGCAAGTCCGCGGAGACGGTGGTCGGCAGCGGCCCCTACATTGTCAGTGAATGGAAGCCGGCGGAGTCCGTGACTTTTGTGGCCAATGAGAACTATTTTGGCGGCGCGCCCGCGATCAAGAAGGTCACCTTCAAGACCATGTCCGACGCCAATGCCGCGGTGATCGCCCTGCAGACCGGGGAGCTGGATCTGTATATCAACGATGTGCCGAATATCTCCATCTCCACCTTGCAGGGCAGCGATAAGGTGAGCGTGGTATCGTATCCCTCTTATGTGCTGATGGATATCATCATGAACTGTGAAACCGGCCTATTCGCCGATGTGAAGCTGCGGGAGGCCGTGGCCTGCGGCGTGGACCGGGAGAAGATGCTGATCATCGGCACGGAAGGCCAAGGCGTGGTCGTCGATTATCCCGGCGGCCCGGACTATATCGCCAACCCCAATATCAGCGGTATTTTCCCAGCCCTGGATGTGGAGAAAGCCACCCAGCTGGTTAGCGAAGCCGGCGCCGCCGGTACCGCTGTGGTGATCCGCACCATGGACACGGATCCCTGGCCCAAGCTGGCTACCGCCCTCCAGGACGACCTGAACAAGATCGGCTTTGTGGCCACGGTGGAGCAGATGGACTACAATGCCTATAGCCAGGATGTGTGGGGCAATGCCAATTATGAGATTGCCATCTGCCGCTATTGGTCCGGCACCAAGGATATGAGCGAGGTAATGAACCTGGTCCGTACCGGCCAGGGCATGAACTTCTCCCATTATTCCAATCCCGAGGCCGACGTCCTGATCGAGCAGGGCAATGCCGCCGCCAGCGTGGCGGAACGGGCCGGCTTCTATGAGCAGGCCATCCGGGCCTTTACCCCGGGCATCCCCATGATTCCCCTCTATTACACCTACGGCAGCCGCGCCTTCTCCCAGGATTTGGCCATTGACGACGGCAATGTGCAGTATGACCGTATCTACTATTACAGCTGGAAGTAAGTATCACTGGCGTTTCACCGCAAACCAAACCGGGGGGCGGATATGACGAAGATCCGTTTTGAAACCAAACTTGGTCCCATCGTGGCGGAGCTCTTTGACCGGCAGGCACCGCGTACTGTAGCCCATTTGCTGGCTTATGTGGACGAAGGCTATTATGACGGGGCCAGCTTTTACCGCACGGTGCGGCCGGGTAACCAAAGCCCGGACCAGGCGCAAATCGCGGTGCTGGAGGCCGGCTTTAGCAATGATTATTATGACCGGATGCTGCGGGGGGGCTTCTTCAGCGGCGAGCCCTATGATATGCGGCTGGGGCCCCAGGGCAGCCGCCCCTGCATCTCCGTGGAAACCACCGCCGAGACCGGCCTTCGCCACAGGGACGGCGTCCTGAGCTTTGGCCGCTGCAGCGCCGAGAGCGTGGACGACAGCTTCTTTATCTGTTTGGGCGACCAGCCGGAGCTGGATTACGGTGGGCGGCGTCACCCAGACGGCCTGGGCTTTTCCGCCTGTGGGCAGGTGGTTTCCGGCATGGAGCTGGTGCGCGCCATTCACGCCCAAGCCGCTACCGGCCAGCGCCTGGATCAGCCGGTGCGGATCGACAGCCTGCGCCGAGAGGAAACAGGCGGGGAGAAATTAAAGAAAGATATTTGTCAGGGATAACCCGCGGGAGATTGTAAGCAGAAGTATAAGCGGATTGTCACGAAAGATCCGCTTGTAAGAAAAAACAAATAAACAAATAAAAAAAAATTAAAGGAAAAAGAAGGGGGAAAAGTGATGAAAAAGCGTTTTGTATTTCTCTTGGCAATGGTTTTGGTACTGGCCTTGGTTCTGCTGGCCGGCTGCGGCGGAGACGGCGTCCAGGAACAACCGGCGGAGCAGGGCGAGGCCGCCGGCGGGGAACAGCAACAGCCTGCCGCCGCCACGGAAATGGTTGTGGGCATCCCGGCCCTGACCAACAGCTTTGATTTCTTCAACACCACCAATGGCTTTGAGACGTTCTCTATGGCCCAGGTTTACGACACTTTGGTTGTCAAAGACGATCAGGGCCAGTATGTGGGCGCTTTAGCCGAAAGATATGAGACCAGCGAGGATGCAAAGACCTTCACCTTTCATTTGCGCCAGAATGCCAAGTGGTCCGACGGTACGCCTGTTACCGCCGATGATGTGAAATTCTCCATGGATCAGCTGACCACCTCGGATTATACCTCCTGGATTTATCAGCCCCTGCTGGCCGCGGTCAATGTGCTGGACGAATATACTGTGGAGATCGTGCTGACTAAGAGCAGCGTCAGCCTGCTGGAATATTTGGCCAATCCCTATTATTGCGCCATCCTCAGCCAGGCTGCCTATGAACAATACGGCGATCAGTACGGCACCAGCACCGACACCATTGTCAGCTCCGGTCCTTACCGGGTGACGGATTGGTCGGTGGGCGAATACATCTCTTACGAGGCCAATGAGGATTATTATCTAGGCGCGCCGGAAATCAAGAAAGTCAAGCTGACGGTGATGACCGACAGCAGCACCGCCATGTACGCCCTGCAGACCGGCGAGATCAACGCCTATTTCAACGATGTGCCCGGCGTTTCCTATGATACGGTTTCCGCCACCCCCGGCATCAGCGTGGTGGATTTCCCCAGCACCATCCTGTACTGCGCTTTCTTCAATACCCAAAACGGCCTGTTCTCCGATCTCCGGATGCGGCAGGCTGTGGCGAAGGCCATCAACAAAGAGGATTATATCATCGTCGGCGTGGAAGGCTTCGGCACTGCCGCTGATTATCCCGGGGACCGGGGCGCGGGCGCCACCACCGGCGATCCCAATCTCCACGGCGAATGGGACAAAGCCTATGCCTACAATCTGGAAGAAGCCAAACAGCTGGTGGAGGCTGCCGGCAATACCGGCAAATCCGTGGTGATCAAAACCTATTCCACCAATCCTTATCCGGCCCTGGCCACGGTGCTGCAGGAAGCCCTGAATAAAATCGGCTTAAACGCCAGCATCGAACAGATCGAGCGCAGCACCTTCATCAGCCAGGTTCTGGCTGAGGGGGATTTTGAGATTCAGGTCTGCCGCTGGGCAGCCGGCACCGAGGATATGGATGAGATCATTTACGGCTCCCTCCATACCGACAGCATCGGCGCGCCGGGCAACTGGAGCTTCTACGGCAACACGGAGCTGGACGGGCTGATCAGCCAGGCCGCCGCCGAATTGGACGCCGGCGCCCGTCAGGAGCTCTATGCCCAGATCGTCAGGATTTATCTGGACGAAGCCGTGTATATCCCGCTTTATTATCCCACCAGCAGCCGCGCTTACAATGACCAGGTCACGATCGAACCCGGCTATGTGAAGTACGACAAATTCTGCTATTACAACTGGAGCAAGTAAAGCGCTGCCAATCATTGGGGGGCAGGCCCAGGACCTGACTGGCCTGCCCCGTTTTCCATTCTTTCCCGGAAGCCGCAGCTTTTTTTGCCCGGCTGGTTTTCGGCCTGATCCAAGGTTCAGCACAAAGGAGGAACCCATCTTGCTTCGGTACATCTGCAGGCGAATCCTGATTATTATCCCTATGCTGCTGGCGATCATTTTCATTATTTGCGGTATTATGGAATTGACCCCCGGCGAACCGGCCAGGCTGATCCTGGGCACCAACGCCACCCAGGAAGCGGTAGACCAGCTTACCGTCAAGCTGGGCTATGACAAGCCTTTTCTGGTTCGTTACGCCAATTATGTGCTGGACGCCTTCCAGGGCGATCTGGGCGCATCCTGGCAAACCGACCGTTCCGTTTTCAGCGAGGTGGCGGCCCGTTTCCCCACCACCATCCGCCTGGCGCTGTTCGCCATTGTCCTGGCGGTGCTGATCGGCATCCCCTTGGGGGTGCTGGCAGCGGTGAAGCAATACAGCGTCTTTGACGGCGTGGGCACGGCCATGGCCATGCTCATGGCCTCCATCCCCAGTTTCTGGCTGGCCATGATGCTGATCATTCTCTTTTCCGTGCATTTGGGCTGGCTGCCCTCTTATGGCGCCAGCACCTTTGCCCACTATATCTTGCCTTCCGTGGCCATGGCCTGCCCGGAAATCGCCGTGCTGCTGCGTTTTACCCGCAGCACCATGCTGGAGTCGATCCGCCAGGATTATGTGCGCACGGCCCGGGCCAAGGGCCAGCGGGAGGGCATTGTCATTTTTGACCATGCCCTGAAAAACGCCTTGCTGCCGGTGGTCACAGTCACTGGCACGGAGTTCTGCGGCCTGCTGGGGGGCGTGGTCACCATTGAGACAATTTTTTCGATCAACGGCATCGGCCTGCTGATCTATAATTCCATACTGAGCAAAGACGTGCCCATGGTTACCGGCTGCGCGGTCTTCCTGGCCACCACCGTGATGCTGATGATGCTCTGCATCGATATCATCTACGCCTTTATTGATCCCAGGATCAAAGCGCGCTATGCCAAATCCGGGAAAGGAGGGCGGTAAGATGACTAAATGTGAATTGCCGGAACAGGTTCATTGCGAGCCGGCCATGCCGGAGATCCGCCGCAGCAGCCAGGCGAAAGCCATCTGGCGGCGCTTTCTGAAGAATAAGCTGGCGGTGCTGGGCTTATTCCTGTTCCTGATCATCCTGCTGGCCGCCCTGTTCGCCGGTTTGATCGTCCCCTATGAGCAGGCGCTGGAGCATCATATGAGCGAGCGCCTGCAGGAGCCTTCCGATGCCCATTGGTTCGGCACGGATAATTATGGCCGGGACATCCTCTACCGGGTCATCCACGGCGCCCGCTATTCCCTGCTGATGGGCATCGGCGCGGTGGCCATCGGCATCGTCTGCGGCGGCATCCTGGGGGCCCTGGCCGGTTTCCGGGGGGGCTGGCTGGATACGGCCATCATGCGCATCACCGATACCCTGCTCTGCATCCCCTTCATGCTGCTGGTGCTGGCCATCGTGGCCGCTCTCGGCACCAGCATGACCAATGTGCTGCTGGCGCTGATGATCGCCATGGTGCCCACCTATGCCCGGGTGATCCGCTCTTCCGTGCTGACTGTGGTGGATATGGACTATATCGAGGCGGCCCGTTCCTGCGGCACTAAAAGCGGCTTCATCATCCTGAAGCATATCCTGCCCAATGCCATCGGCCCCATCATTGTCCAGGCCACCATGACCGTGGGCACCATGATCATCTGGGCCGCCGGCGTCAGCTTCCTGGGCATGGGCATACAGCCGCCCACGCCGGAATGGGGCGCCATGCTTTCGGAAGGCCGGGTCTATATCACAACCCATCCTCATCTGGTGCTCTATCCGGGCTTGGCCATCGCCGTCACCGCCCTGTCCCTGAACCTGATGGGCGACGGACTTAGGGATGCGCTGGATCCCAGACTTAAGGATTGAGGTGAGCGTGATGAATATATCAAGTCAAACGGAGCTGCAAAAAAATTTGGCCGGCCCGGCCGAGGGCGCTTTGACTGAGGGAGTTCTGGCGAATCCGGTTGGCAGCGGGGCGTCTGCGGAAGCGCCGATCCTGGAAATCGCCGATCTTTTCGTCCACTATCAATGCGAGGGCATAGCTGTCAAGGCGGTCAACGGCATCAATTTGTCCCTGAACCGCCAGGAGACCATCGGCCTGGTGGGGGAGACCGGGGCGGGCAAGACCACCACCGCCCTGTCCATTATGCAGCTGCTGCCGGAAGCCACCGGCCGCATTACCCAAGGGCGCATTTGCTTCCAGGGGGAAGATTTGCTGCAAAAGCATAAAAGCGAGCTCCGGGATATCCGCGGAGCCCTGATTTCCATGATCTTCCAGGATCCCATGACTTCTCTGAACCCCATCAAGACCGTGGGCGACCAGATCAAGGAATCCCTGAACATCCATAATTACGACCATAAAAGCCCCCAGCAGATCAATCAGCGGGTGGATGAGCTGCTGGAACTGGTGGGCATCCAGTCCCGGCGGCGCAATGAATATCCCCATCAGTTTTCCGGCGGCATGAAGCAGCGGGTGGTGATTGCCATTGCCCTGGCCTGCCAGCCCCAGGTGCTGATCGCCGACGAGCCCACCACCGCCTTGGATGTGACCATCCAAGCCCAGGTGCTGGCCCTGATCGAAGAGCTGAAAACCCGTTTGGGCACCTCGGTGATCATGATCACCCATGATTTGGGCATTGTGGCCCAGACCTGCGACAAGGTGGCGATCATGTATGCCGGGGAAATCATTGAGGAAGGTTCGGTGGAAGAGATCTTTACGCCGGGCCGGCATCACCCTTATACCGTGGGCCTGTTCAATTCCATCCCCCGGCTGGATGATGAAAGCGAGCGCTTGAGCCCCATCGACGGCCTGATGCCGGATCCCACGGCGCTGCCTGCCGGCTGCCCCTTCCATCCCCGCTGCCAGCACTGCCTGGAGATCTGCCGGGAGCAGCATCCCGGCGTCACCTACCATCACGGCAGCCAGCGCATCAAATGCCATCTTTTTGGGGAGGGACAGGGATAATGGACGCTTTGATCAAAACAGTCGATCTGAAAAAGCATTTTAAAGTCAAGGGCGGTTGGCTCCACGCGGTGGACGGCGTCAACCTGGAAATCCCCCGGGGCGGCACCTTAGGCGTGGTGGGCGAAAGCGGCTGCGGCAAATCCACCCTGGGCCGGACCGTGATCCGCCTGCAGAACGCCACCTCCGGCCAGGTCTTCTTCGAAGGCCAAAATGTTATGGAAGCCCAGGGGCGGCAGTTGGACGCGCTCCGCCGCCAGATGCAGATCATCTTCCAGGACCCCTATTCCAGCCTGAACCCGCGGATGCCGGTGTTTAAGCTGATCAGCGAACCCTTGGAACGGAACCATATCTATGCCGGCCGCGACCAGCTGAACCGGCGGGTGATCGAGCTGATGGATACCGTAGGCCTGGCCCGCCGCTTTGTCAACGCCTATCCCCATGAGATGGACGGCGGACGGCGGCAGCGGGTGGGCGTGGCCAGGGCCCTGGCCCTGAACCCCAAGTTCATCGTCTGCGACGAGCCGGTCTCGGCCCTGGATGTTTCCATCCAGGCGCAGATCCTCAATCTGCTCATGGACCTGCAGGATGAATACAAGCTGACCTATCTGTTCATCACCCATGATTTGCTGGTGGTGCGGCATATCGCCGACGAGATCGCCGTGATGTACCTGGGACAATGCATTGAGAAGGCCCCGGCCAAGGAGCTGTTCCGCAATCCTTTGCATCCTTATACCAGCGCCCTGCTTTCCGCCATCCCCATCCCGGACCTGTCCCAGCGGAAAAAGCTTTCCGTGCTCCATGGCGAGGTCTCCGATCCCATCGATCCCAAGCCGGGCTGCCGTTTTGCCAGCCGCTGTGTGCGCTGCAGCCCAGCCTGCCTCCAGGACAATTATGCCCTGAAGGAGATCACCCCCGGCCATTTCGCCGCCTGCGAATTATATCAATAAGAAGACGCACGCGGTCACAGGGCGTTTCCAGGGCTGTGACCGCCCGGTTTGTCTGAACGGAGGAAGCAATGAAACCCACACGCATTGAAAAGGTGATCAACAATATGCTGGCCATGGGCCTGGAGCAGATCATTGTCAGCGACCCGGACTCGATTTATTATCTGTGCGGCATCGGTTATGACGCCGGCGAACGCTTGTTGGCCCTCTATTTGAACAGCCACGGGGATGTGGTTCTGTTCAATAACCGGATGTTCCCCCAGGCTGAGCAGGCGGGCCTGCGCATCTTGGCCTATGAAGATGTGGACGATTATATGGGCCTGGTGGCGGCGGCGGTGCGGCCCGGGCCTTTGGGCGTGGATAAGTTCTGGCGCGCCAAATTCCTCTTGCCCCTGTTGGAAAAGCGGCCGGATCTCCGGGCTTGCCTGGGCTCGCCGGCGGTGGACCAGGCCCGCATGCTGAAAGATGGGGAAGAAATCAGGCTGATGCGCCAAGCCTCTCTGCTGAACGACCGGTCCATGGCTGAGGCGGTCCAACATTTAGGCGCCGGTTTCAGCGAGCGGGAGCTGGGGGCCTTCATTTCCCGCTGCCAGGTCAAACTGGGGGCGGATAAAGAGATCGAGCAGCTGATCTGCTATGGCGCGAACGGCAGCGAGCCCCATCATGCCAGCGGCAACGCCTTGCTGCAGCCTGGGGAGGGCGCGGTGATCGATATTTATGCGCCGGTGAACCGTTATTGCTGCGATATGACCCGCACCGTGTTCTGGAAAAGCGTCAGCCCGGAACAGCGCCGGGTTTATGAGATCGTGCGCCAAGCCAATGAGGCGGGCCGGGCCGCTGTGCGCCCGGGTATCCCCATCAGTGAGATCGACCGGATTACCCGCAAAGTGATCGAGGATGCGGGATATGGCCCTTATTTCATCCACCGCACCGGCCACGGCATTGGCCTGACCCTGCATGAGCCGCCGGATTGCAGCAGCGTCAGCCAGGAAATCCTCCAGCCGGGCATGGTGTTTTCCGTGGAGCCGGGCATCTATTTGCCAGGGCAATTCGGCGTACGGGTGGAGGACTTGGTGGCGGTAACCGAGGATGGCGCTGAGACCCTGAACCATTTCGACCGGGAACTGCTGATTGTGCCATAGCTTTAAGCAAGAATAGATGAAGGAGGAAGAACATGAAAAAGCTTTTGCCGGTAGTATTGATCATGATCCTGGTTTTAGTTATGAGCGGCGTGGCTTTGGCTGATACCGGGTATACGGATGTGAGCGGTTTGAGCCAGCCAATGCAGGAGGCGATTGCCAAAGCCACGGAGCTGCGTCTGTTTGAGGGCTACGAGGGCGGCGCTTTCCAGCCGGAGCAGGGCATTTCCCGGGGGGAATTTGCCGCCGTGCTGGTCCGTTTAAGCGGCTTGGCTGACCAGGCCCCTGCCGCCGCGGCTCAAAAGAGCGCTTTCAGCGATGTTTACGAGGGGCATTGGGCAGAGGGTTATATCAATCTGGCTGTTGCCCAGGGGCTGTTGCAGGGCCGGGGCAACGGCGTTTTTGACCCCCGGGCCCAGGTCAGCCAGTCGGAGGCGGCTGTGGCCCTACTGCGCTACGCCGGTTTCAGCGCCAGCCAATTGGGCGGCTACCCTGCGGATTCCGATCAGCTGATCCAAAGCCTGGGGCTTACCGCTGATCTCAGCTTTGAGGGGCCTAAGGCTGCCAGCCGCGCCGGCACAGCCTATATGGCCAGCAAGATCACGGGGGTGCGGACGGCGATGCAAGGCGAGCCGGCTGCCGCTTATTTCTACAACGGCCAGGCCCAGCCCATTTTTGCCAAGGATGAGGCCATCACCGAAGTCGTATATGTGGAGACGCCGGTGGACACGGATCAGGACGGCAAGCTGGATCTGATCCAAGTCTTTATCAAGCGCCCGGGCCCCACCGGCCAGGGGATGAAGGTGCCTGCCATTTACCAGGCCCTGCCTTATGAAACCGGCACCACGGATATCTATTATGAGGACAGCTATAATGAACATGCCAAGGACGCCCAATTGCCGGCGGCTACTTCCACCAAGACCACTGAAAAAGACTGGGCTTACCGCGCTGATCCGGGCCAGGTGAAGGCGGTTGGTTATACCCCGGATCATCAGGCCAGCGCTGAAGAGCAGGCGGCGGCCGCCGCTTCGGCAGCCAGCGCCGCGGCCTGGGAGAATACCTATTCCACCGGGAATTATGATTACTGGCTGGTGCGGGGCTATGCCTGCGTCTTCGCGGGCGGCTTGGGCACCCGGGGTTCCGACGGTATTGCCACCACGGCTTCGGAGGCGGAAACCGCGGCCTTTGCCGCGGTGGTCAAATGGCTGAACGGTCAGGCCCAGGCCTACCTGGATCCAATGGGCCAAGCAGCGGTGAAAGCGGATTGGTGCACCGGCAAGGTGGCCATGAGCGGCCGCTCTTATGGGGGCAGCACCGCTTTTGCCGTGGCCGCTACCGGCGTGGCGGGTTTGGAAACCATCATCCCTCTGGCCGGCATCGCCAACTGGTATGATTATTACCGCTCCCAGGGCATTGGCGCGGGGGCCGTCTATTATCCCGGCGACGAAGCCTCCACCCTGTCCTATTACACCATGAGCCGGATGCTGGACGAGGCGGATTATGCCGCGGTAAAGGGGGTATACGAGGCCTATTACCAGCAGATGATCCGGGACGAAGACCGGGCTAACGGCGATTATAACCGCTTCTGGGATGAGCGGAATTACGCGGCCCAGGCTAAGGGTCTCAACTGCAGCGCCCTGATCATCCATGGCCTGAACGATTTCAATGTCAGGACCAAGCAATTCGACCTGATGTACCAGGCTTTCCAGGATTCCGGCCAGCCGGTGCGGCTGATCCTGCACCAGGGGGCCCATATGACGCCCAATGCGGTTGAAGGCCTGGATTATTACGGCATCCTCAGCCAATGGCTGGCCTATTGGCTGTACGGGGTGGAGAACCAGGTCCTGGCCGATTTACCGGCGGCAACGGTTCAGAGCAATGTGGATTTGAGCTGGCAGGCCTATGAGAGCTGGGGCAGCGGCAAAAGCCGGGTTTTCCAGGCCGGCAGCGGCGCTGCCGCCTTTAGCGGCGATCTGACCCTGGCCGGCTTTGACCCGGAGGCGGAATGGGCCGAATATTTCTCCGAGAGCATGTATGCCTGGGAAAAAGCCATTGCCACCGACAGCACGGAGGCCAGCGTTGGCTACGGCTTCCAGCTCAGCCAGGATCTGCATATCAGCGGCACGGTGCAGGTGCAGGTGCGGGCCGCCCTGGATCAGCCCACCGGCATCCTCAGCGCCATGCTGGTGGATACGGCTGAGGGGCTGACGGCGCTGCAGGTGAATGACGGGGAAGCGGTGCCCACCGCGGCTACCGGCAAGAATATCTGGCTCAGCGGGGATTTGCCGCCCCTGCCGCAAACGCAGTTTGTCAAGGAAAGCTGCGATTATAAAATCATTACCAGAGGCTGGATGGATGTGCAGAACCGGGATTCGATTCACCGGGTCAGCTCAATCAGCCCTGGCCAATACTATACCTTTACCCTTGATTTGCAGCCCATTGATTATACGGTGCAGGCCGGGCATACCCTGTCTTTGATCCTCTATTCCGCCGACGCCCAGGTCACCTATTGGCCGGCTACCGTCACCAATTTCACCGTGGATAACAGCAAGACCTGGATGAAAGTCCCGGTGGGTAAATAGCCTTATTCAACTAAGCGTTTTTGCTTCAGCAGCAGCAGTAAAAGAGAGGCCGCCATGGCGGCCTCTCTTTTTCTGCTATTTTTCCTGTACAAAGCCTGGGAAGGTGTTTACAGGTCATCCACCACCCGGTTGCCGGCGGGGTAAACGTCCCCGCCCTTCATCACAAAGCCGCATTGCCTTAGTGCCTCCGCATCTGTCAGCAAATCTCCGGGCCAGGCGGCGATATCCGCCAGTTTGCCCGGCTCAATGCTGCCCAGGCACTGATCCAGGCCCAGGATGCCGGCGTTGACGCTGGTGGCGGCCTTTAAGGCGCGGAAAGGGTCCATGCCGGAAAGCAGCCAGCCCCGGTATTCATACCAGCTTTCATAAGGCTGATGCCGGACGCAGAAATCAGAGCCAAAGCCCAGCCGGATGCGGCTGTTGCAGATGACGCGGCGGCTTTCCCGCAGGCGGGGCGCCCATTTAAGCTTCTTCTCCCGCTCATCCGCTGTATTCAGGCTCAGCTCCTGCTCGTCGCCTTCGATGATATCCTGGAAAGGCGCAAAGGTCGGCACCAGGTAAATGCCGGATTTTTCGATCAGGCCGGCGGTTTCTCCATCCATCAGCGCCCCATGCTCCATGCCGTCAATCCCCAGCCTGAGCAGGCGCTGCATGGCCTGGGGCGTATAGACATGGGCCGTAACCTGCCGGCCCAGATCATGGGCGGTGTTGATGATGGCGGCCAGCTCTTCTTCATCCAGATAGCAGAGCTCCGGGCCCCCGTCCGGGCTGCCGAAGCTGCCGGAGAGGAAAATCTTGATAAAGTCGCTGCCGTATTTGATCTCCCGCCGCACCGCGTCCCGGAAAAAAGCCCCGCCGCTGCCCACAAAGGCGGTTTGCAGGTGCCGGGCCAGCCGGGGATTGGTTTTGGCATACATGCTCATATCCCCGGGCATACCGGGCCCGCCCAGCATATGGCAGGCAATCCGCATCCTGGCTCCGGGAAAATAGCCCCGGTCGATCAGGGCCTTCACGTCTGCCAGGCCAAAATCCAGAGGCCCCATGCCGTTGCAGCGGATGGTGGTGAAACCCCGCTCCAGGCAGCGCTGGGCGGTGTGGAGAAAGGCCAGGCTGCTATAGGCCTCAGATTGAAAGAGGATGTTGTCCATCTCCTGCCAGCGCAGCAGATTGCCATGGACGTGGGCGTCGATCAGGCCCGGCGTGACGGTCAAATGGCTCAGGTCGATGACCGCCGCCCCGGCCGGGCGGGAAAGGTTTGGTCCCACCTGGCGGATACAGTTTCCCTCCACCAGAATTTCCAGCCCGCTGCGCAGTTCCTCCCGGAGGCCGTCGAACAGCCTGCCGCATACAATAACGCTGCATTTTTCCATGGCATAGCCTTTCTGTGCCCATTATAGTGGCCGCCGGAAAAACCGCGGCTCTTGCAGATAATTTGACAAAGATCCACGTTTACCTGCTAAAGGCTGCTGCTTTCGCCTTGGCCCGGGGCATTGGCCGGCCAGAGGGTGTTCAGATAAGCCCCCAGGTAGAGGATATACATGGAATAATACATCCAGATCAGGGTGATGATGATAATGCTCAGGCTGCCGTAGGCGCTGAACAGGTCGAAGCGGTCCACTGCCCAGGAAAAGAGGCGGGTAAACAGCAGGCCCATTACGGCGGCAAAGGCCGCGCCGGGCAGCTGCCTGACAAAGCGCAGCTTCCTTTTGGGGATGGTGGTGAAGAGCAGGCTGTGGTAGAGGATCAGATAACAGAGGAAGACCAGGCTCTGCAGGCTGAGCAGCTTGCCCCAGCCCGGGCTGAGGGCCAGCTCCAGCCTGCCGAAAAGCTTGATCAGGTATTCGCCGAAAATGGACAGGGAGAAGGACAGCAGGATGAAGACGATCAGGATAACGGTATAAACGATGCCCAGCAGCCGCTGGCGGAGAAAGCCGCCGCCCCGGCGGCCCTGGTAAATCTCATTGATGCCCCAGGTCAGGCTGGACATCATCTTCGCCGCCGACCAGAGCATGATCAGGGCGGAGAGGGAGAGGGCGGCGAAAGAGCCCAGATAAACCTGGCGGACAATATCGTTCAGCAGCTCCTGGAGCTGTTCCGGCGCATAGAGCAGCAGGAATTGGCTCAGGGCTTCCCGCTCGATCTGGGTATAGGGCAGCAGGGCCAGGAGCAGCAGCACCAGGGGCACCAGGGATAAAAACAGGTAAAAGGCCCCGGAGGCGGCAAAGATATTGATATTTTGCTTCTTCATGCCTGCTAAAAACTGTTGATATCCTGGGCCCAGCCCCGGTTTGCCCATGTGAACACCTCCTTAGCCTGCGTTGGCTTTATTTTACCATTGCCTGAGGGCCTTGTAAATCTTCCCCAGCCAAAGCCGGTTTTTTTGCCAAAAAAATCAGCGCAGCCCCGGGGGGCTGCGCCTTTAGCTTTGCGTTTATTGTCGGCTTTTATTTACAGCCTCTTGCCGCTGTCAACCATGCGGATCACAATGGCCGCCACTTCGCTGCGCTTGATATTG